>JAOUDB010000427.1 GCA_029859485.1 Desulfuromonadales bacterium
TTCACAACCAAACCGACTCCTTGAAACGATCCGTTCTCGCTGCCAACCCTTACCCTTCAACCGCCACCCGAATAGCCGGATCCAGGCGGAGCTGGAGACACAATTGGGCATCACGTCGGAAGAATCCCACGTTCTTGCCGCCCTTTCCGAAGGCAGTTTCAAAAAAGCCTTTGGCAAAGATCGAGATCTTTACCTGGAACAACGCCGCGTTCTGCTAAAAACCTTGACGGGGCTATCCTCAGGAAGTATCTTGCCAACTCTGGATTTTGCCGATCAATTAGCAGCAGACAAGACCATTTTGCCAGACATCCTGGAGATTTTTCAGGCGTTTTACCGTGACGTTCTCATGACCCTGCAAGGGCGTGGTGATGAGGAACTGGTCAACCTTGACCTCAGGGAAAAGATTCATAAAGTTTCAGCCCGTGAAGACGTTTCGACGATCCTCGCCAAACTCGATGCCTTAATCGAGGTTCGCCGCCAGCTTGACCGTAACGTCAATCGTCAACTGGCGATGGAAGTTTTACTCATGAAACTGGCGGCTTGAACACCAACCTGTTACTACTGAACAAGTCATAACAACTGACTATAGAGATCCCATGACACGTATCGTTCCACTGAAATTCCAGCAGGCTGGTCGCCAATATAAGTTCAACGCCCAGAGCCTTGAACTTAAAGCTGGTGACAAGGTGATCGTCGAGACCGATCGTGGTCGCGCCATGGCCATTGTGGTTATCCCTCCGCGTGAAATTCCTGACAACGAAGCTCCGGAAGGTCTCAAGAGCATTTTGCGCACCGCCACCGAAGAAGACCTGGCACTGGCAGAGACCAACACTTCCAGAGAGAAAGACGCCTATCGGCACTGCGTGGAGAGAATCAAATCCCGTAAGCTGGAGATGAAGCTGGTCCGTGCAGAGTACGCCTTCGACGGCTCAAAGATCATCTTCTACTTTACCGCTGATGGTCGTATCGACTTTCGAGAGCTGGTCAAAGACCTGGCCCACTACTTTCACACGCGCATAGAAATGCGTCAGATTGGTGTTCGCGACGAGGCGAAGCTGGTTGGCGGCCTGGGAATTTGCGGCCGGGAGCTCTGCTGCTCAAGCTTTCTCACCCAGTTCAACCCGGTCTCTGTGAAAATGGCCAAGGAACAAGGACTCGCTCTCAACCCGACTAAAATTTCCGGGCAGTGCGGCCGCCTGCTCTGCTGCCTTGGCTACGAGTTCGAGACTTACACGCAGCTAAAAAAAGGCATGCCGAAGCAGGGCAAAAAAGTTATGTGGCAAGACCGCGAATGCGAAGTCACACATCAGAACATTCTTCGTCAGCAGGTCACCTTACGCGACCGCGAAGGCAACAGCACCGTCGTGACGATGGAAGAGCTGCGTACCGGCCAGCCTAATCAGCCTGCAGAGACTGAAAAATCAGGCGAGGAGCATACCACCCGCCTGAACAAGAGCAAACCACAGGGACAAAGATCACAAGGTCAGAAATCCCAGGATCAAAAAGCTCAGGGGCAACGTTCTCAGGGTCAGCGACCCCAGGGACAGAAATCACAGGGCCAACGTACTCAGGGCCAAAAGCCCAAAGGACAAGGCGGCCAGGAGCAATCGACCAGGAAGCAGCCCAACAGGGGACAGAAACCGGCGAACAGACCGGCCAGTCCTGAAGCGCAAAACGCGGAACAAGGCAGAAAGCCAGATGAGAAGAAGGATAAGCAGAATTTAAGCACGAATGAAACAGCGGGGAGCAAGCCATCAAGCAGACGTCGCAGGCGCGGCAGACGCAGGCCTCGTAGTGGCGGCAAACCTGACCCGAGCAAGCAGGGAGAATAGTCATGTCGGATGAGAAACACTTTTACCTGTCAACACCGATCTATTACGTCAATGACGTTCCCCATATCGGTCACGCCTACACAACCTTGGCTTGCGACGTGCTGGCTCGCTACAAGCGCGCACGCGGTTATGAGGTCAGTTTTCTGACCGGTACCGATGAGCACGGTCAGAAAGTCGAGAAAGCGGCTCAAGCCAAGGGAGAAACTCCCCTTGAGCTCGCTGACCGCGTGGTCAAACGCTTCCAATCGCTCTGGGACAAGCTCAACATCTCGAATACTGATTTCATCCGGACATCTCAAGAGCGCCACAAGCTGGCCGTTCAGGAGATCTTCCGCAACATTGAGGCCAAGGGAGATATTTACCTTGGTGAGTATGAAGATTGGTATTGCACACCATGCGAGACCTTCTGGACCGAGACCAACCTGCTCGACGGCAACTGTCCTGACTGCGGTCGGCCGACTGACAAGCTCAAGGAGGAGTCCTATTTCTTCCGAATGAGCAAATACCAGGAGCAGCTCCTCGCGCATATCGAAGCCAACCCGGACTTCATTCAGCCGAAGAGTCGTCGCAACGAGATATTAAGCTTTATCCGTGAAGGGCTGCGTGATCTCTCCATCTCAAGGACAACCTTCTCCTGGGGAATCCCGGTCCCGGGCAATGACAAGCACGTCATCTACGTCTGGTTCGACGCCCTGACCAACTATATCAGTGCTCTTGGTTACCCGAATGACAACGACGGTGAGTTCAGCAAGTTCTGGCCTTGCGACGTACACGTCATAGGCAAAGACATTCTGCGCTTTCACACTGTGTACTGGCCAACCTTCCTCATGGCGGCCGGCATCCCTTTACCGGAAAAGGTCTTTGCCCACGGCTGGTGGACGGTCGAAGGGCAGAAGATGAGCAAGAGCCTGGCCAATGTGGTTGAGCCGAACATGCTGATCGACAAATATGGTGTTGACGCCATTCGCTACTTCCTGTTGCGCGAAGTGCCTTTTGGTCTGGACGGTGATTTCTCACATACCGCCCTCATCCATCGCATCAACTCTGACCTCGCCAATGACCTCGGCAACCTTGTCAGCCGCTCCACGGCAATGCTCAACAAGTACTTTAAGGGTGAGCTTACAAGTCCTGGAGAAACAGAGGATATTGACAAAGTCCTTCAGGACAAATTCATCAAGCAAGTCAAAGTGGTTGACGATCATATGGAAGCGCTCGCCTTCAACAAAGCGCTGCAAGCAATCTGGGAGCTGGTCAGCGCTGCCAACAAGTATATTGATGACTCAGCCCCCTGGACCCTGGCTAAAGATGAGGCACAAC
>JAOUDB010000428.1 GCA_029859485.1 Desulfuromonadales bacterium
CTGGGTGGACTCTGTATTCCGGCCAAAGAGGTCGGCGGCGACTATTATGACTATCTAATCCAAGAAGATGGACGTTTGGACCTGGTGATCGCAGACGTCTCAGGACACAATGTTGGTGCTGCACTTATCATGGCAGAAACACGAACTTTGATCAGGTCGCGCAGCGATAAATTAACAAAACCACATGAACTGTTGAGAGAACTTAACCAGTTCTTCTATGATGACCTGACCAGGGCCGAGCTTTTCATCACACTCTTTTACCTGCAATACCAGGCAGGAACCCGTGAAATTTCATTTGCCAGCGCCGGTCATTCTCCAACCCTGGTGTGGCAAGCCAGGAACCAGCAATGTCTCAGACTTGATCCTGAGGGTTTGATTATCGGCGTCAAAGAAGAGTTCACCTATGAGCAGGAATCATTGACACTGGAAGATGGAGATCTCCTGTTGCTCTATACCGATGGCGTGATTGAGGCGGAGAACGAAAGCCATGAACTCTTTGGTGAAAAGCGTCTGGTAGAGTTGCTCAGTGAAAAGCATCACCTGGCGCCACAGGAGTTGATCAATTACATTGTCGAACAAGTTCGTATCTTCTCTGGGCATCACAACTTCCAGGACGATGTATCGCTGGTCGTCATGCAAGTAACCCAGCAATAACCCACGAGAACAAGAAACAGGTATTAAAGAGATTTTCCTTCAAAGATCAAGTGATGTGATAATATATCTGCATGGACTGCTTATACTTGTAAGCTTTCCGATTTTTCGGCCAAGGAGTATGAAATGAATTTGCAGATTGAAGACAAGGGTGCAGCTGTTCTACTGGCGATAGATGAGGAGCGTCTCGACGCTCATAACAGTGGAGAACTGAAGAACCAGATGTTGAAGCTGTTCGAAGAAGGCAAGAACAACCTGGTTGTCGACCTGCAGGCGGTACGGTTTGTCGACTCTTCCGGCCTCGGCGCCCTGGTTTCAGGTTTTAAAAACGCCAGCTCACGTAACGGTAATCTAAAACTATCCGGGTTGCAGCTTCAGGTAAAATCGATGTTTGAATTGACCCGCCTGCACCGGGTCTTTGAAATCTATACCGACTCTGCTGAGGCGCTGTCAAGCTTCCAGCAATAATCTTTTTCCAGGAAGCATACTCTGTCTTCAACCAGGCCCAAAGCCATGATGACTGACCGGATTGCTGTCGACATAAAAGTTCCTAATCAGACTCGTTATCTTTGCCTGATCGGACATATCGGCGAGAATATTGCGCGGACCCTGCGTGATTATAGCGGAGATCGTGAAAAACTGGCCTTCGACCTCAACCTGGTGTTGACCGAGGCCATGGCGAACGCCATTCAACACGCGAACGAGGACAACCCGGCCAAAGAGGTCCACATTGAAATCAGCATTGTCTCCCAACGCTTGATTATTCGGGTCTTCGATTTCGGCACTGGCTTTGATGTCCATCAGTATATCGAGCCGAGCCCCCCCCTCGATGAACACGGTCGCGGTATCTATCTTATCCATACTATTATGGACGAAATATCGTATAATCCGACAGAGAAAGGGCACGTGCTGGAAATGGTTAAGAATTTAAACTGAAGGTCTCCTTACAGTAAATAAAGAGGGCGCTCCTTGTATCTAGGTAGCGCCCTTTTTCTTTCGCACTTATAACTCAAACAAAGGTTGTAAGAATTTAACGCACCAGAATTAGGCGCTTTAGGCGAAGGCGCGAAGGGGTAGAGAAAGCCCACAAAGAAAACCACTAAAAAAGCAAGGATAGTCACACTTTTCGACTTTCTTGCCTTTTCTTGGCGTTTTTGCGTTGGTCTTTCGCCTCTTCCCCGTAGAGAAACAGCTCAACCAGATCATTGTGATGACCCAGCTGTAGATCAGCCTTCAATTCACCACGATAGTTGGCGAAAGGCATGCCCGCCTCGTGGGCAGCAGCCTGGTCAAGCTCTGAGTCGCCGACAAACAGAAGTTCGTGCGTTGCGCACTGCAAACGTTTTGCCGCCTCATGTAGCATGTCAGGCGCGGGTTTGGGACGCTCTACGTCACGACTGGTGACGACCGTATTGAAATAGCCGCTCAATCCAAAATGCTCCAGAATGCTCGGCATACTATAACCACGGTTCGTCGCAACCGCGAGAGGGTACGAGACAGAGAGTTTAGCCAAGGCCTCCTGCATACCGGGCTCGGGAGACATCAAAGGAATGAACTGCCGATAATCCAGCTCTGAAGCTAAAGAAAGAGCCAGCGGCGTTCGCTCGACACCCAAAAGCTGGCTAAAAACATGAGGGCTGGCCGCAGTGTGACAGAGATGCGCCCGGGCCTGGTCAGATTCCTCAACGTGGGGTTCATCAAAATGGGTCAGAATCGCATTATAATAGGCCAGATTGGCTCTACGACTCTCAAATAGGACACCGTCGCAATCGTAAATAATAGCGCGAATGCGATTCATCGCGTGGCCTTGAAACGATAAATATAGATGAGGCCGCACAGACCGAAAAGAATCATCGGCAGAGAGAGCAGCTGCCCCATGGTTGCCCCACCCCAGAGAAAACCAAGATGGGCGTCCGGTTGACGAACAAACTCAACCAGGAAACGGAAGAGTCCATAACCGATAAAAAAGCAGAAAAATGGCACGCCTTCTTTAGCCTTGCGACGATGCAGCAGATAAAGAATCAGGAACAACACGAGGCCTTCCAAAAAGGCCTCATAGAGCTGACTCGGGTGCCTGGGCAATCGACCGCCGCCGGGGAACACCATCCCCCATGGAAGATCAGTGACCCTTCCCCAGAGTTCACCGTTGATAAAGTTGCCAACCCGCCCCAAGCCAAGACCGATCGTAGACGAAGTGACAAGAATGTCACCTGCCAGAAGTATCGGAAGTTGACGTCGCCAGCAGAAGAAGACCGTGGCAAGAACAACACCAAGCAAACCACCGTGAAAGCTCATCCCACCTTGCCAGACGGCAAAAACTTCCAACGGCTTAGAAAGATATTGGCCAGGGTTATAGAAAAGCACATAACCCAGACGGCCACCAAGGACTACGCCAATGACACCATAAAAGAGTAAATCCGAGACGCCCTCTTTGCTCAGGGCGAGATTGCGCATACGTGACAGATGCGTAATCAGCAGGTAGGCAGCACCAAA
>JAOUDB010000429.1 GCA_029859485.1 Desulfuromonadales bacterium
AAGAAATAATTGGTTAAAATGGTCAATGATGTACCGATTTTTCTGGATCTAGGGAGTATTCAGTACTGTCAGCCGAAGACGTCACAGAAAAGCTGCCCAAGATCGCCTCATCAAGAACCTTATCCATATGCGCGACAGGGATTATCTCCAGAGAGCGACGAATCGTCATGGGCACCTCCTCAAGATTCTTTTCATTCTCCTGAGGAATCAGAATTCGATGAATCCCGGCACGTTTTGCTGCCAACAGCTTCTCTTTTAGGCCACCGATCGGAAGCACGCGACCACGCAGGGTAATCTCACCCGTCATCGCCAAGTCCTGATCGACAGGCAACCCGGTCAACGCAGAAGCCAAAGCTGTTGCCATGGTAATGCCAGCAGACGGCCCATCCTTCGGTATAGCTCCCTCCGGAACATGAATATGGATATCAATACTGCTATAAAAGTCTTCTTCCAGGCCGAGAGGACTCCAACGAGAACGAACGTAACTAAGAGCGGCCTGGGCTGATTCCTGCATAACCTCACCGAGCTTACCGGTAACGGTCAGTTTGCCCTTGCCGGGCAAAATCGTCACTTCAATGGTCAACAGCTCACCACCGACCTCGGTCCAGGCAAGGCCATTAACCAAGCCTACACCATGCTCCTCTTCACGCACTCCGAAGCTGTAGCGAGGCACACCAAGGTACTTTTTGATCTGCGGGCCACCGACCTGGAAGCGTTTACCTTGCTGGCCGGCCTTAACGACTTGTCGAGCAATCTTACGGAACACGTTCGCGATCTCGCGCTCGAGATTACGCACGCCGGCCTCCCGGGTATATCGACGAACGATTTCCAGCAACGCGGCCTCGGAAAACTTAACCTGCTCAGCCTTGAGGCCATGGGTTTCCAACTGCTTGGGTAGCAGGTAACGCTCGGCGATGTGGACCTTCTCTTCTTCGGTATAACCTTCCACGTGAATAACTTCCATGCGATCACGTAGTGGTCCGGGGATCGAATGCAGCGTATTGGCTGTGGCGATAAACATGACCGAGGAGAGGTCGTAATCGACATCAAGGAAATGATCAGCAAAAGTGTTGTTCTGCTCGGGGTCCAGGACTTCCAGTAACGCCGAGGAAGGGTCCCCGCGAAAGTCCGTACTCATCTTGTCGACCTCGTCGAGAAGGAATACGGGGTTACGCATACCGACCTTGCGCAAACCCTGAATAACCTTGCCAGGCATAGCGCCAATGTAAGTACGACGATGACCGCGGATCTCGGCTTCATCACGAACACCGCCGAGAGAGACGCGGAGGAACTTACGTCCCATGGCACGGGCCACAGAACGACCGAGCGAAGTCTTGCCGACTCCGGGAGGGCCGACCAGGCAGAGGATCGGGCCCTTGATTTTTTTCACCAGGGCCTGCACCGCCAGATACTCGAGGATTCTCTCTTTAACCTTTTCCAGACCGTAATGATCCTCATCGAGGATCTCTTCCGCCTTATCCAGGTCAATCTGATCCTTGGTGCCCTTCTTCCACGGCAGCGCCACCAGCCAGTCGATATAGTTACGCACAACCGTGGCTTCAGCAGACATAGGTGACATCATCTTGAGCTTGCGTAGCTCTGCCGTCGCTTTCTCGGTCGCTTCTTTGGACATGCGCGATTTTGAAATCTTTTCTTCCAGCTCGCGCAATTCCTGTTTGAACTCGTCTTTTTCACCGAGCTCTTTCTGAATGGCCCGCATCTGCTCATTCAGATAGTACTCTTTCTGGCTGCGCTCCATCTGGCTTTTGACACGATTGCGGATCTTTTTTTCGATCTGCAAGATCTCGACTTCACGCTCCATCAGAGCCAGCAGTTTTTCAAGGCGCAGCAGGGAATCCATCTCTTCGAGGACCTCCTGCTTGTCCGAAATCTGCACGGTCAAGTGTGCGACGATGGTATCGGCAAAGCGGCCTGGCTCTTCAACGCCGGCTATCGAGGTGACCATCTCCGCAGGGATTTTCTTGCTGAGGTTGGCATAAGTCTCGAAAGTGTTGTTCACGCTGCGCATCAGGGCTTCTTGCTCAGGTGAGTCAGTTTCCTGATCGGGCAACTCCTGCAAGGATGCAAAGATACACTCTTCGGTGTACTCGAGATCGATAAGGCGTGCTCTGACCTTACCTTCGATGAGGACCTTGACAGTTCCATCAGGGAGTTTGAGCATCTGCACAACCTGCCCCAGGGTTCCCATCTCAAACATGTCATCCGCCAGGGGATCGTCAGTTTTGGGGTCTCTCTGAGTGACAAGCAGGACCAGCTTCTCATGCTCCATGGCCCACTCCAATGCTTGAATCGACCGTGGCCGGCCAACAAAGAGGGGAGTCACCATGTGTGGGAAGATAACGATGTCCCTTAGAGGCAGGACAGGGTATGTATCTGGTTTTACAGCGTCAAGCAAGGATTCTTCTGAGAGTTCTGTCATAGAAATATCTTCCAGCTGAGCACAAGCCCGACAGGAACTCTATCAGGCCGACTCGGCGTGTTCGTAGATAACAATAGGCTGGGTGCCTTTAAAAACCACATCTTCATTGATCATGACTTCTCGAACACGATCCTGAGAAGGGATATCATACATAACATCAAGCATAGCATTCTCGAGGATGGAGCGCAGCCCTCGCGCACCGGTTTTGCGCTTGAGAGCTTCTACAGCAACAGCAACCAGTGCACCATCACTGAAGCGGAGATCAACGCCCTCCATGTCGAAGAGCTTCTGGTACTGTTTGACCAAGGCATTTTTCGGCTCGCTAAGGATACGAACCAAAGCCTCCTCATCCAATTCGTCGAGCGTTGCCACGATCGGCAGACGACCGATAAACTCCGGAATCAGACCGTACTTGAGCAAATCACCTGGCTCAACCCGGCAGAGGACTTCACCGATTTTTTCTTCTTTCTGCTGAGCTGACTCGGCACCGAAGCCCATGGTTTTTGCGCCAACACGCTGGCCGATCACTGTTTCAAGGCCGGAAAAGGCGCCGCCACAGATAAACAGTATATTGGTCGTATCAACCTTAAGGAATTCTTGCTGGGGATGCTTGCGACCACCCTTTGGCGGTACACTGGCGGTGGTACCCTCGATGATCTTGAGCAGAGCCTGCTGGACACCTTCTCCAGACACATCTCGGGTA
>JAOUDB010000430.1 GCA_029859485.1 Desulfuromonadales bacterium
TCTCGCTTTTTGAAGTGGTTTTCTTTGCGGACTTTCACTACCCCTTCGAGCCTTTTCGTTAAAACTGTTTCAGGTTATAGAACAAAAAAAATGGGCCGCACAAGACGGCCCAACGTAGTTGAGGGAGGGTCATTACAGGCAAGCGCAGAGTTACGAGCAAACCGATAAGACGCCGGGCGGAGAACCGGCACGGCCGCTCACCCTTTGACAAGCACGAAATTAAATTTCAGCAATTGCCCATCTGGGTTTTAACGTCAACCCGTCAGGTAAATGTAGTTAGTCTCAGTCGACGCGTTTACGCAGGAACGTCGGGATATCGTACTCCTCGTCTTCATTATAGGATCCGATACGCATACTGGCGCGCGGCTTATCCTGTTGCTCTCTACGGATGAACGCCGGAATATCACGGTCAATCTTGGTTGGCGTCTGTACGTTCGGTCGACCCAGCTCAGTGCTAGGGCGTTTGCCGGTATCGAAGGAGCAACCGAAACCAGTCGCAATCGCCGTCACCTGGATGGTTTCACCCATATCCTCGTTAACGACCAGGCCGATGAAGATATTGGCGTCTTCGTGAACCTTTTCATGAATGATATTGGCGACTTCCTCGTAATCAGCCATAGTCATGCTGGAAGACCCAGTGACATTGACCAGCACACCCTTGGCGCCTGAGATGTCTATCTCTTCGAGCAACGGACTGCTGATCGCCTGCTGCGCGGCTTCACAGGCGCGGTTTTCGCCTGTGGCCGTGCCGATACCCATCATAGCCATGCCGCGCTCGCTCATCGCCGACTGCACGTCCGCGAAGTCGACGTTGATCATGCCGTGAGTCGTAATCAGATCAGAGATTCCCTGTACGGCCTGACGCAGTACATCATCAGCAGGTTTAAAGGCATCAAGGATCCCCATCTGCTTACCGGCAAGACCACTTAAACGATCGTTGGGAATCAGGATCAGAGAATCAACGATCTGCTTGAGTTCTTCGACACCTTGTACCGCCTTGCCCATACGTTGCTTACCTTCGAAAGCAAAGGGCTTGGTGACAACAGCGACCGTTAAAGCACCGAGTTCCTTGGCCACTTCAGCGATAACCGGAGCGGCACCAGTCCCTGTTCCACCACCCAGGCCTGCGGCGATAAAGACCATATCAGCGCCTTTCAGCAGCTCGGCAATTCGAGCACGATCTTCCTCGGCGGCCTCGCGACCGACTTCCGGGTTGGCGCCGGCGCCAAGGCCCTTGGTCAGTTTCGGACCAATCTGCACACGCATTGAAGAGAGGTTGGCTCGCAATGCCTGGGCATCGGTATTGGCAACCATGAACTCCACACCATCTATCTGGGCAGCAATCATCGTATTGACCGCGTTGCTACCGCCACCACCAACACCAACGACCTTAATCTTAGCTACCTGGTCTACACTTTCGTCAAATTCAAACATAATGACTCCCTCCGCCATTGTTATGATCGTCGCCTCTCCATGGCAACAATCTGTTTATCTTACAGGCTTATATCGCTTAGCTGATTTTTAGAAAAACTCTCCGAACCACTCTTTCATCCGCCGAGTGACACGATCGAAGAGGTTTTCATCTCCGATTACGAAATTGCGGGTCTGCATATTGCGGCTGCCATACTTCACTAGGCCAACGCCGGTCGCGTAAATTGGTGAATTGACAACATCGGTCAGCCCGCCAATACCGGTCGGCTGACCGCGTCGTACCGGCAGGTCAAAAATCTGCTCGGCAATCTCCGGCATCCCGGGAAGAATCGCTGAGCCACCGGTGATCACGACACCGGAGGCGATCAGATCCTCATAACCGCTCTTGACGATCTCCCTGTTGACCAGGGTAAAGATCTCTTCAACCCTTGGCTCGAGGATCTCCGCAAGCAATTGCCGTGACAGGATCCTTGGCTCTCGTCCACCCACCGACGGAACTTCAATCGTTTCATCCTTGCCAACCATTGAGGAGAGGCAACAACCCGAAGATTGCTTGATCTTCTCTGCCTCTGCCGTCGGCGTTCTCAAGCCCACAGCGATATCATTGGTCAGATGATTACCACCCAGGGAGAGCACCGAGGTGTGCTTGATTGCGCCATCAATAAAGATCGCGATATCCGTTGTGCCACCACCGATATCGACAAGAGCCACACCGAGGTCCTTTTCATCAGGTGTCAGAACAGCTTCAGAGGAAGCCAGCTGCTCGAGGACGATATCGCCGACGTCGACACCGGCCTTGTTGCAGCTCTTGATGATGTTCTGAGCGCTTGCGACGGCTCCGGTGACAATATGAACCCTGGCCTCAAGGCGCACGCCGCTCATGCCAAGAGGCTCCTTGATACCGTCCTGATCGTCAATAATGAACTCCTGAGGCAGGATGTGAATCACTTCCCGATCCATCGGTATTGCCAGGGCTTTGGCAGCATCGATAACACGACGCACATCTTCGTTGCTGACTTCACGATTCTTGATGGCAATCACACCCTGGGAGTTGATTCCCTTGATATGACCACCGGCAATTCCTGCGAATACCGACTTAATCTCACAACCGGCCATCAGTTCAGCCTCTTGTAACGCCTTGCGGACCGCGTTGACCGTACTCTCGATGTTAATGACCACGCCTTTGCGCAAGCCGCTTGAAGGACTGGTACCGATGCCAACGATATCAAGCCCCTCATCCGTTATCGCACCAACGATGGCACAAATCTTGGTTGTGCCGATGTCCAGCCCGACTACCAGGTTTTCTCGTTTGTTATTCATTTTCCTCCCCTTCCCGTTCCTTAAAGCTAACTTCTGCCGGCCGTTCGTTTCACATCCAACTTCACGATAACGCGGTCGGTCACGTTTAAATCAATATACTTAAGAGCCATCAACCTGGGCTCCAGATCGTCATAAATGCTTTCCAGTCGATTCAACTTGGTGCCAAAACCCTGCTTACCCATACGCACTGGCACACCACCGATGCGGGTATGCATGACAAGACCTTCCTGCTCTTCAAAATGGATTTCCGAGATATCATCGAGATTGAAGAGTGTCCTGCTCTCAAGTGCGTCCATAAGCTGCAGGGCCAGGTTCACAGAATCCTGGGTCTTATCCGGGTTATCGAGTAGGTATTGACGGTCAATCCCGGTGATCACCGGATAATCAAGCT
>JAOUDB010000431.1 GCA_029859485.1 Desulfuromonadales bacterium
GGATTGCAGCAGTTTTTAGCTAACGATCATATTCGTTGATAAGGATGCCATCAGTCGTCGCCATCATTTTGACGTAGATAGGAAGCTCCATACCAGGGACATTGCGTTTACCCTCGACAATGACTTCACCGCGAGTATTCAGTGCGTAGAGAATCTCCTCTGGGGATTCCTCTATAATATACTTGTTGTAAATACGAGTCTTCATCAGTTCAACCCGTGTGACCGGTTGGATTGGTGGCAAAGAGCAAGAGATCAAAAGAAATGTAGCCAGAATCAACAGAACAAGGGAAAAGATCTTTTTGTGCATAACTACTCCTAAAAAACTGATGCACCAACTGCAATGGTTCAGTTCTCTGTCGCAACGATTGTCCGAATCGCTGCAAGGGTCTGATTGATATCATCAGCCGTATTAAAATATCCTGGGCTGAGACGCACGGTGCCTTCAGGGAGAGTTCCGATACTGCCATGAGCTTCCGGAGCACAGTGTAAACCGACACGACAACAGATACCATATTCGCGGTCCAAGCGGAAGCCCAGCATTGACGGATCGACATTTTTAACGTTGAAGGAAAGCGCCCCGCCATGACGCGCTGAATCGAGGGGGCCGTAGAGGATGACTTTATCAATCTCCTGCAAGCCCTCGATCAACTGACGCAGCAGTTCCTGTTCGTGAGCACGAACAAGATCCAGGCCAAGCTTTTCCAGAAACTCGACCCCGGTCTTGAGCCCTGCCAGACCGATCGTGTTCAGGGTACCACTTTCGAGCCTTTCCGGCATCTCGGTTGGCTGGATTGCTGATTGTGAAAAGTTGCCCGTTCCGCCGTAGAGCAGCGGCTTCAAGTCCAGACCTTTACGGACATAGAGGAAACCGGTTCCTGTTGGTCCAAGCAGGGACTTATGCCCGGGAACGGCAAGCAGGTCGATCGCCATCTTTTCGACATCAATCGGAAACACACCAGCGCTCTGGGCCGCATCAACCATAAAAAGGATGCCTTGCTCGCGACACCAAGGGCCAACTTCTTCGATTGCCTGAAGTGTGCCGCTAACATTGGAGCAATGAGTCATGATGACGAGACGGGTACCAGGGACACATGCCTCGCGAATAGCCAAAGGGTTAACCTGGCCAAGCGTGTCGGCAGCAACGCGAACCACATCGACGCCCTGGTCGCTCAAGGCCTGAAGCGGCCGTACGACTGCGTTGTGCTCCATCGACGTGGTGACAACCCTGTCGCCGGAGTTAAGAGCGCCGAAAAGGCCGAGGTTGATGGCCTCGGTGGCGTTGGCAGTGAAAGCGATGCGTGACGCATCCGTGATACCAAAAAAACGAGCCAGGCTTTCCCGACATTCCATGACCATACGACCGGCATCAAGGGACATATGGTGCCCCCCCCGTCCCGGATTGGCAGAATTCTCGCGTAGAGTCCGCTCGACGGCTTCAATCACCTGCGGGGGTTTGGGAAAAGAGGTTGCAGCGTTGTCGAGGTAGATTGACATGATAAACAGACTTCCAGTTAACGCGGGCCTGAGCACATAAGATCGCGCTCTCCTGCGGAACGGTTCAGGTTTCTGGCAAGACCGCGACAGCCACCGAAGCAGATATCAAGATCTGAGCACTCATGACATCCTTCGGGCCTTTGCGCGATCGCTTCGCACACTGCAAAACGCTCAGAGCTATTCCAAATCTCCTCGAGCGATTGCCCTGGCAAACAGCCAAGGGGTTGCGGCCAGGCTGCACAGGGATGAACAACGCCATGGCAGTCAACATGACTGAGGCTGTTACCTGCCTGACAACCACCATACTCTGTGCGATTCTGCTTCTGTCCGGGGGTCATGATCTCCCAAAGAAAAAGATCATGTATCTCCATCTCGGGGAGAGGGCCCCCACTTTCGATGAAGTTTTTCCAAGTCTCCCGGAAGGCTTCAAGGTCCTGCCAGCGGGGCAGTTGTTCTGCCGAATAATCGTGGAAGCTATCACCGATATGCGCGTTTGACAACTTAAACCTGAGTATTTTATGCTCAACACAAAAGCTAAGAAGAGCAGGGATATTATTCAGATTTCCACGTAACGGAGTGAACGCAATGTGAGGCTCGTAACCGATCTCGCGCAACTCCAGAACAACATTGAGCAGATGGCTTAAGTCGATTTTGCCAGCGTCTTGGGCAAAGGAAGTGATGTTCAGGAGCAACTGCACCCCTGCAGGAGAGAGCTGAGCAAGACGAGTCATTTCAGCGTGACTGCCGCAGCAGGTCAAGAGGAGCTGACAGCCACCACCGAGGATCTCAAGAACCTCCTTTAGCGCCGGATGCAGGAGCGGGCGTCCCTGCAAAGTAACAAAGAAAACTCCGGCGTCCATGACGGCCTCAGCAACAGCAGGCAAACTCGGGCCTTGCTGCCCGGTCGCATCATCAGGAAAATCCCAGGTCAGACGAACCGGGGTATCTAACAGGTCAAGGCCCATAACAAACTATCCGCTTAGAGCTCATCGCCTGACGGCGACGAGGTTTCAGCAAGGGTGAACGTTACTTGAACCAACAACACGAGGCTTGATGTACTTTTTCATGGCGACTCTCCTTTCGTATTTTTTACTTCTACTATTTTCAACGCAAAGACGCGAAGACGCTAAGTAAAACCTTAAATATTTCAAGTCTCTGCGTACTCTGCGTACTCTGCGTCTTGAGTGAGCGGAAGCGAACGGGCGTTAAAACCCTACAGCTTATAGCCTTAAAGCTTAAAGCTTCTTTATCACTTCCAACAATGCGGATCAGGCTGATTAAAGTCACCGGTCGTCGCAAAAGCACGCGCAGTGCAACCACCCTGACAGTCTTCAAAGGCGCCGCATCCTGAGCACTTGCCAGAGGCTTCCTTGGAGCGCATCGCCTTGAGAACCGGCGAATCGAACCAGATCGTCTCAAAATCGTCCTTGAGAATATTACCAACAACGACAGGAATAAAGCCGCAGGGGGTAATATCGCCATTGGGTTGCAGATGCAGGGAAAGCTTGCCGCAGCTACTCCCTTTAACCATGGTTTTTTCATGGTATTCAGGCAGCGATGCGATCACCGGGTCATCAAAGGAGATTTTCAGATCCTTGGTCTGGTTCTTCACCGAAAGGGCCTGCAGATAGAACGCCTGCCACTCGT
>JAOUDB010000432.1 GCA_029859485.1 Desulfuromonadales bacterium
TAAAATAAATGGCTCCCCGGGACGGGCTCGAACCGCCGACCTAGTGATTAACCGTCATACCTATGCAGATGTATCCGTGTAGTGGTCTAATAAATCCATGCCTCCGTATAAGTGATAAAATTCACCCTGGTTACGAGAAGTATAGAGATGGCAAGATTGGGCTTTCGATGGAAGATATAGCCCGTCAGGCTGCGAAGCAGGGCAAGGCATCGAAAATAATATGACAACGAATCCCGACAAACCGCAGCGAAAACCCATGCTGGGATTTGCAATATTTGCAGTGATCATCCTGCTCATGATCGTTCAAATACCGTACATGTCAATCGATCGTACCTATTGCGAAGGTGAGGTGCCTGTGCCCGGTCGGCAGATCATCCAGGCCGGGCCATCAAACATAAAAGACGCACCGGATGTCTTAATGCTCGGAGCGGCCTGGTGCCCCGCCTGTAAGGACGCGACCCGTTTTTTCGTAAAAAATAATATCAACTATTGTGAATACGACATGGAAAAAAATGCCATTGGCGCGAAACTCTTTCAGGAGGTCAACGGCAGAGGCGTGCCCATTCTGTTTATCGGAGAGCACCGCATTCAATGTTTTAATGCAGCTACGGTCACCAAGGCTTTGCAGGAGGCAGGACTGATATAGAAAGTTATGACACCAATCTGCTTGCTAGCAAGGCATTAATGAACCCTTGGTGCCCCAGCCGGGATCCCACGCCACCGACCCGGTGACTATCGGTCTCATGGCCACCGCCGATGCCGCACGATGGGCGTCGTAAGTCGAAGAATTTAAATGGCTCCCCGGGACGGGCTCGATCGGACCTCCCAGGCGGCCGCAGTCAATGATGATCTTTCGGAGCTCCTCACCGCCGACTTAGCCCGACTTTCGCAACTCAGCACTGGAAAAAGCCTAACCCACTGTTTTCATTAACCTCGGACCCCCAAGGTCTTCACTACAAGCGACCTGTCATTACCTCGAATCTGTGCTCGACTGAATCCTCGGCGGCGGCTGTGGCGGCAGTTCCAGCTTGAGTTGTTTGAGCAACAGCCGCAGATCTTTTTCCGGTTGCGTGTAGCGAGGCAGAATCAGGTGACGTCCGTCGGTGGTGGGCAGGTGGACATCGACCATTTGCATTGCGGCGAATTTCTCCAGCACGGCCCGTGGCGTCAACCCCGGTGCCAGAGCGCGGGAGCGCTGTTTCAATGTTACCTGCAGGCAATAAGCCACAAACGCCACGAAGATATGTGCCTCAATGCGTTCGTCCCGCTGATGGTAAATGGGACGAATGGACAAGTCGCCCTTGAGCTCCTTAAAGGCCTGCTCGATCTCGGTGAGTTGGATATAGTATTGCCAAAGCTGGGCGGGATCGGTCCGGGTAAGATTGGAGCGCAGGAGATAGCGACCTTCGCGCCGGCGTATTTGCCGCAACTTGTTTTTACGCAGTGAAAAATTAAAGCCGTTGGTCTTGAGATCCTCCTCGTCCTCGGGCAAACGGATCTCCACCAGAAAATAAGCGCGTCCGGCTTCCTTTTTGGCGGCACCGAGTTTCATCAGCAGTTGATCCCGGGTGAGTTTTTGCCCCTGCAGCGCATGCAGGCGTTGCCATAGCTTTTTCAGTCTTCGGCGTCGCATGGCGCGCTCTTTATGAATGCGCTTTTCGCTTTTGGCCAGGACATACAACTCCTCTTCCTGAGGGAGCAGTTTCACTTGCACTGACTCGCGCGCGTTTTGCCACGGCTTGTCGAGAAAGGACTTTTCCAGGGCTGTCAACCGGCCCTTGGGCGTACCCACCAGGTAACAGACTGGCGGGTCGCTGTGACGCATCTGTTCCAGCGTTTCTTCCGTGGGAATGCCCCGGTCCATCACCCAAACCCGTTCGCTTTTGCCGTACTGGACTTCAATCTTGTGCAGAAAATCCTTGAGTGTCGTCTTGTCGCTGGTGTTGCCCGGCATTACTTCATAGGCCAGCGGGAAACCTTCCGGTGTGACGATCAGGGCGATCACGACCTGCAGGCAATCGGGCCGCTTGTCACGGCTGTAGCCATAACGGCGCAGGCCCTCCTGGTCGGGCGGATCACTCTCGAAATAGGTGCTGGTCAGGTCATAGAGCAGAACATCAAAGCGCGCATTGAACAGGTCTTGCCACCGGCCCTTGAGATAAGAGAAAAAATCGCGCTTGTGCGCGAGCAGTTTGTCCAGACAGCGGTAGAGCTTGTCTTTTTGCACCAGCGCAAAATCCTCGCCCAACAGATCGCCCATGGCGCTTTGTTCAAACCACTGCCGATGCAACCGCCATTCACTGCCCGGATCAATCAGCTGATAACAAACCAGTGTCTTGAAAATATTCAACCAGCGCGTTCCTTGACGCGACGGCACAAGTCGCTCCGACCAAAAGACATCCAGGTTCAGCTGCTCCCACAAGTTCAGGACCAGATAGCAGGCGCCCCATTGACGCGGACGTTTAAGCTCAAGTTCGCTGAGCTTGACCTGCACAACCTCGTGTTCAAGATCCGGTGCTGGACGGTCTTCGGGAAACAATGCGACCGGTTGGGAACGGGAGCTGCCCTGTTCGAGCACATCGATCGTTTTACACCACGCCTGGTGTTGCGCATCATTGATCTCCCCGAGATAAAGCACCTGGCGCTGTACAACGCGATTACCCTGGCAACGGCGATTCTCAACGATGCTCCAGTAGCGGTGCTCCTTACCGTCTTTGAAACGTCTCGTGGCGCGCAGAAACATGCCGGAAGTGTGACAAAACCCACCAAGACATCAAGAGGGTAGGTCTTCACTACACGCGCTTTCTGGGACCGACACCCAGCAAAATCCGTAACTTAGAACAAGGCAGTGGCTGAATATTGGTAAATCTGAGGTTGAGTTGCGAAAGTCGGGTTAGCGTCACGGTAACTGGATGTATTGAGAGACCTGACCACCTCGCGCTTGCTGAGAAATGGTTGCAGGTCAGAGGGCACACGTAGACGACTGTAATAAACGCCGTTGCGGAATTGTGTACTCATGGCTGGCGATTTCGCGTACCAGTGAGCACATACAGCGTTAGATAAACGCTATAACTTATTGATAAATAAGATAAATGGCGTCCCCAAGGGGATTCGAACCCCTGTTGCCGGGATGAAAACC
>JAOUDB010000433.1 GCA_029859485.1 Desulfuromonadales bacterium
CCGAGGTCGCGCAGACGAAGCTGCCTGCCGACTTCTGTGGCGGCTTCCAGGTTAGTCTTGGTCGCCGTGTCCTCAACGCCGCGCTCGGAAGCCATCTTGCCACTGTTGACGTCGATGGCGACGAGGGCTTCGGTGGGGTCGATGACAATCGAGCCGCCAGAGGGCAGGAGCACTTTGTTGCGGCTCAGGGTCTCGATCTGGTCTTCAATCTGGTAGCGGGAGAAGATCGGTCGACGTTCCTGGTGAAGTTTGACCAGTTTGATGTGGTCAGGCATGACCATCTGGAAGAAGTCTTTCGCTTCTTTGAAAACCTGCGCGTCGTCGATCAGAACTTCATCCATCTCCGTGGTGAAGTAATCACGGATCGAACGGATCATCAGGTTGGATTCTTTGTAGATCAGGGCCGGAGCTTTGGCTTTTTGCTCAAGCTCCTTAATGCTTTCAAAGAGCCGAATCAGATAGCGATAATCCCGTTCCAACTCTTCGCGAGTCTGGTCAAGAGCTGCCGTGCGCACGATATAACCGACGCCCTCGGCGAGGTCGAGAGAGTTCATGGCTTTTTTCAGCTCTTTGCGTTGTGCGTCGCTCTCGGCCTTGCGTGAAACACCCCGTGTCTGGCTGCCGGGCATAAGAACCATGTAGCGCCCGGCGAGGGACAGGTAGGTGGTCAGGGCTGCACCCTTGGTACCGCGCTCTTCCTTGGTGATCTGGACCAGGATCTCTTGGCCGCGAGACAAAAGGTCATTGATGCGTGGCCTACGGCCATCTTCGGCAGGAGTGTAGTCAGGCTTGACCGTGGTGTAATTGATTTCATCGATTTGCAGGAAGCCGAGGCGATCTGCGCCATAATCAACAAAAGCTGCCTGCAGACCGGTTTCAACCCGGACCACAACCGCTTTATAGATATTCCCTTTGGAGGGTTCGCGACCGGCAACCTCGATATCAAGCTCAGTGAGGATACCATCTTCTACAATAGCCACCCTGTTTTCTTCGGGATGGGTGGCGTTAACCATCATTTTCTTAGACATGTAATTCTTCCCGGCTGCCGCATGCGACAACCTTAATCTGTTGGGGGCATAAACCCTATATCGAGATGGTTGGCTCAACCGGAACTGGGAGCGCGCTCAATAACAGGATAAATACCAAAACTGTTTATCTGTAGGACCTTTATCTCAGTCCTTAAGATCGAAAAAACCTTTTAATAAAGGTAGATACGGCCGAACTATAACAAATTAAATGAGAATTGCACGTAAATAATGGAAGGTGACGTATCTGTATCGTCTTTGTCGAATGCAAATTGATCTTTAAAAACGCTGTTTTTGCTTTCTTTTAAATAAGTCATAACACCGGCAGGACGAGATCCTCCAGTATTGTCAGTTGTTTTTTCTCTGAACAAATGAACTTTGTGCAGTTGAATCTGACTTCCTGGAAGCCTGTTGGACTACCAATGAACTGGCTGCAAATTCGTCTCTTTGGCCCATATTTCAGCTCCTTTTCGACCATTAGCTATGGCTCTTACGCTCAAATGAGCCAAAATCTGTTCTCAAACGGCCAACTTTTCGCTTCAGCCCTGATAGTCCAACAGGCTGCTAGAATAATCTCTTACCCAAGTTGACTGTCAATTAAATCAAAATCGAGCTCCTGCTCAGCCAGACTCTTAACCAAGCTGATTTTTTCATGATCATCAGCAGTGATCTTGGAGACATCGCGGGTCACGGTATGAAAAACTGTTGATGTGAATTGCTCGGTGCGCATGAAGGGCAACTGACTGTCATCGAGAACCTGCTGGGTCAGTTTGGCGATGGGGTTGGCTCCCGAAATCAGTACGCCGGAAAGTTTCTCAGCATATTCTGGGATATGATGCAGAGTGGCGAGCATGACCAGAAGTTCACTGCGACTGCTGTTCACCAGGAGCAATGTTGTATTTCTGAGAATTTCGACGACCTTCTCCGTGGATGCTGCAGCGAGTTGTATGTGTTTGATGATATGTCTCGCCTGCTCTTGGTTGGCACGCAGAGACACATCAAAGAGTTCGGCAACGTGCTGCAAGGTGGGGCCAGCAAGTATCGGCGAGTAGTTGAAGCCACCGTGGACAATAAAATTTTCTTGGGCAAAGGCTTTGTCCATATATTCGAGGGTTCTTGCCCGTTTCTCAGCGATCAGCTTGTTCGGCATGATGATGCGGACTTCTGCTCCCTCCATTTTGTACAGTGCCAGGTTCATGCTGACATCATCAATGACGTGGCCGATGCCGCCGCCGCTGACAATCAGGACCGGAGCATTGAGCAGGCGGGCAACACGGGCGTTACTTAAACCGAGAACCGAACCGACACCGCTATGACCGGCTCCTTCGATGATCAGAAAGTCACAGCGTTCTTCGAGTTCCTTGCAGGCCTTGATAAGCTGCTGTTCAAGTTGCTCACGAGTGACAATACCATCGATGACTTTGCGCGTGTCTCCAGGCTGTACCACTACGGGGGACATCAGGCGGATGTCGTCCTCAAGCCCGAATACTTTGGCTACCAGGGCGGCATCTTTGTCGACCCAGAAATCCTTGTAGGGGGAAGGCTTGGGCCCGACCGGCTTGATAAAGCCGACCCGACGGTACTTTTTTAGCGCCAGGTGGATTAGTGAGAGGCTGGTGGTGGTTTTGCCGCAGTCCTGTCCGGTCGCAGCTATGAAGACTTTACGTGCCATTGAGGCCTCCTGAAAGAACTGCAACAGCTCTTTAGTGGTGGGTGAGAAAACGCTCATTCATTCTGCTAATGTTCGTCGTCACTGTCAACGATGAATATGATAATTCTCGAGAGCATACAGATGTGCTATAACAGGCGCCATGTTACAGCTAAAAGATGTTGTCAAACAGTTTGCAGACCAGGTTGTGCTGCGCCATGTTGACTGGCATGTTCGTCCCACTGACCGTATCGGGCTTTGTGGTGAAAATGGTGCCGGTAAGACCACTTTGCTACGTCTGCTGTCCGGGCAGTCGGATGTTGATGCCGGCAAGCTGCAGTTGGCTCGTGGTACCACTATCGGGTATCTGCCGCAGGAAGGACTCGAGCATAGTGGTCGTGACCTCTTTACCGAGGTGCGCTCAGCTCTTGAGGAGTTGCTCGCGGTTGAAGCCGAGCTGAA
>JAOUDB010000434.1 GCA_029859485.1 Desulfuromonadales bacterium
ACGTCGGTTCCCTGATGCTTAAATACGGCGGTGGCGGTCACAAGGTGGTGGGAACCTGCCAGGTCCCTTATGAAGAGGCGGAAGACATTCTTCACGAGATGGTTGAGTTTATCAAGTCGACAAGCGACTAGAATAATTGAGCAAAAAAGGCGTCAGAGATAAATCTGAGGCCCTTTTTAATGTGTAGAGCATTGATTGCCTGAGGGCAGTTTCTTTAGTACGAAGTGAAAACGCCCGTCCTCTGGGCGGGTTTTTTACTGTTTTTTATCCTTGCGACTGACGATAATAAAGGTCAGCATCACTGCCAGAATTAGAGCGGCACCCATCCCCCACATGCTGATCTGTTCAACTTGGCCGCCAACATTCTGCCCCAAAGCATCGATCTTTGAGCGGGTTTCATCTACCTGCGACTGTGTTTCAGCCAGTGCTTTGCTGGTCTTATCCTGTACAGAATAGAACTCAGCCTGCATCTTCTGCAACTGATCTTCCAAGGTACTGATTTTGCCAGATTGCTCCACAATCGTGTTGTTTTGAAGAATGAACTGGTCTTTCAGTGAACCTAGTGATTTCGTAATGGGTTCCAGCTCAGTGAGCGTTTGCTTGATGCTCTCTGTTTGAGTTTCAACTCCATGGAGTTGACTTGTAAACTTCTCATTTATTTCAGTTTGCGAGGCTTTAGTTTTGTTGGCGAGAAGTTTTAGCTGTTTTTGCTGTTCTTTGAGGGAGGTCTTCTGCTCAACCAGGTCTTTTTGCAGATACCAGATTTTTTCCTGGATGCGTTCAATTTCTGATAGCACAAGCGCCTGCTCGGCGTATAGAGGGGCTGCGAAGAGCAGCAGAATGAAGAAAATTGGTAGAGCTTTCAAGGTGACCTCCAGTCGTAGGCTTGCTTGTCAATCCAGAATGGTTCCCTAGTCGTTGACCGCAGGGAACAATCAAAATGTAACCCAATTGGAACAGCAGGTCAAAGGTGAGGTCTGTCGATGGACGCGGAAGGTTCAGCCATCAGGAGACGATTCTTGGGTGTGATGTCAGCCGGAATCTGCTGTGTGAAAATCGTATAGCCATGGTTGCGCAGATGATGAGCCCTGACAACATCTGCGGCCAGTGACCCTTGGAGCCAACCGCCAAGTCCGCCCTGGTCAGCCTCTTTCAGGTTGTGGCAACAAGGCAGGAGAGCCAGTCGTGCCCGTGCTTTTGAGGCCTGCTGCAGAACCAGGTCAGACAAATGACCACAAGCGTGAACGGAAACGACAAGGTCACTAGACTCCAGGACAACCTTCTGCAATGACATTTCGACAAATTCGATCCGACCTTCAAGCCTTGGCCAGCTTTCGAGTAGAGCCTGATACAGTTTATTGGCGGAGGCAGGGAGGGTGCGATCAACGGCGAGAGCCACCGGTGAACTGTCATCGAGGATCAGAAGAAGAGCTGCGGCCAAACCATGACCGCACGCCAGGTCAACCACGCGTCCGCCTCGGAAACGTCGTCTGACTCGTCGGGCAACCTCCCATGCTTCGAACAATTCTTTCCGTGGCAAGCAGCCCGCCTTGCAAACGGCGCGGCCAACGTTGTCGAACAGCGAGTCGCTCGGGAAAAGGAAAGCTTCCTTTTCTGTCAGGCGGTTTCTTGAAGAACGATGCATAGAAAAACCAGTGGCGCGGGCAAGGAATTTAATTTCACTACCTGCTGCGCGTCTCCTTGTTACTCTGACAATCAATGCAAAAAGGAGCTTCCGGCTGTGCTTTCAGACGGGCGTAGCCGATTTCTTCTTCGCAGCTCGCACACAAACCATAGTCATCATTGGCGTATCGACGCAGGGCTGTTTCTATACGCGTCAGGCGCGTTTGTGCGGTGCGTCGGTTCGCCTGCACCATGCTTTGCTGCTGCATGGCGTCCATTCGGGAAAGACGCCCAATTGGCTCATCGAGGCTGACCGGTTGCGCGCCATCTGATGAGTCTGCAAGCAACTTCTGCAACTCGTCGCGAAGATCGAGCAGTTCCTTATGGAGTTCCTGCTTCTGTTGTTCGCTCAGTTCATTCATGGCACGTCCGATAACTCTGAAATAAAGTTACTGATTATTTGAGCGCCGGTTTCCGGATGAGCCAAGAGGGTTATGTGAGGGCCAGGCAGTTGCTCAATCTGCAACTGTGGAAGCAACTGTTGCAGGGGAACTGTTGCACGTTCAGGAATCAGGCGGTCGTTTTTTGGCTGCAGATAAAGGCAGGGCCCAGAGAAACTTATCTCTGGTGGTGGGGGCAGCTCAGAAAGGATCTTCAAGCGATTTGAAAGGACACTCAGCTTAACAGACTTGAGCGCGTTCTGAAAAATGTTAACGGCCTCAGAGGGCGCGCCGCCAAGGCAGAAAAACCGACCCAGAAGTGTTTTGGTGAAAAGGTTGAGGACCAGTTTCTGCGGCAGGTAGAGTCCCGCATCAAGAAAAAAAGGAGTCGGGTGACGCGCAAAGGTAGCAACGAGAAGGACACCCTTCAGGTTATCCGGTGGCTCAGAGAGGATTTGCAGGCCGATCGGTCCGGAGAATGATTCTGCCAATAGCACGAAGGGTTTCTTACGGGGTAATTGTTTGCGGGCAAAATCGACATGCTCCTGGAAAGACATGACGCGATCGGCTGGATAGCGCACGACCTGAACCTCGATCTCTTCAGGGAGGTGTTCCAGCAGGGGATCAAAAACCAGCCCGGTGCCGTCGAGACCTGGTAGCATGACCAGGGTTGTTTGGTGAGATGTCATATGAAGTGTGACTCTTTAATTTATAACGCAAAGGCGCTATGGAAAAAGAAAGGCGCAATGACCAACCCTTCATAATTTATTAACCACCCGTTCGCTTCGCTCCCTCGAGTCGCAGAGAGCACAGAGAAAAGCAGGAAGTTTTTGATTTATCCAGAGACCTCTGTGTCTCTGTGGTGAACGATTCTTTTGTCTGGACCTTTCTTGGCTCCTTCTTATGTTCTCGTGCTTTAACCCGGGATTATTTAGATTTCCTGCGGTAAAGATCGGTTTTAAGACTGGAAACGCGATCGAGGAAGAGCATCCCGTCGAGGTGGTCCAGTTCGTGCTGGATGGCGACAGATTCAAAGCCACTGGCTTCAATGACGCGCAGCT
>JAOUDB010000435.1 GCA_029859485.1 Desulfuromonadales bacterium
TCCTGCGGCAGGCTGTGGAGAAAGGCCAAGGGATCGCACTGTTTGAACTGAGCCACAGGTCGTTTCTGGCTCTGTTTCTGGTGTTGCTGACCCCCCTGGCCGTGTTGCTGGTGATCCCGTTCTGCCGGCCTATTCGTCTGTCATGCCTGTTCTGGGTCTACCTGGTTCCGCTGGTACCTTTGCTGGCTATGTTTGACGGAATTGTTTCCTGTCTGCGCACCTACAAGCCCGAAGAACTGCGCGTTATTGTCGCTCGTCTTGGGGAGAGTGGCTACAATTGGCAGATCGGCGAACAGCCATCCGACCGCGGGCTGCCCCCGCTCACCTACCTGATCGGCATTCCCTGCAGCAACAAACCAACCGAAAGGTCTGGTTCATAACCCAGCTCCGGCTTCATCAGCGCGAAGCAATCGTCCCCGTCTATCCTCAGAACTTTCCTCAAGAAGGGTTCGAATTGGCCTGTATCCTCAGTTTGCAGACAAACAATAATGGCCACCCTGAAAGATCCAGGTGGCCATCATTTTGTTGTCTTAAAGGCCTCTATCAATAAGAAGCCTGTTATCGTCTCAGAAATCGTGAGTTTTGACAAAGTCTTGAACGTCTAGGATACTGAATAGAATAATAGGTTAGAATCCAGAGGTGAAATAGCATGAAAGAGTTTGACCCTATTGCATATAAAAAAAAGGTCCAATCCTACCAAGATAGAGACGATCCTACCGGCTGGTTTGATAGTATCTATACTGACGCCCAAGGAGATCATAAAGCTGTTTTCTGGGCGGACCTTGAACCAAGCCCTTACCTTTTAAAGTGGTTGAAAAACTGTTCTTATAAAAATCAAGGTCGCAAGGCTATCGTTATTGGATGTGGGGTTGGAGATGATGCTGAGGCTTTGAGTGAAACAGGATATGAGGTCATCGCTTTCGATATTTCCCCTGAAGCGATACGTCTTTGTAAGAAGCGTTATCCAGACACCGCAGTCAACTACCTTGTCGCAGATCTTTTTGATTACCCACCACAATGGGTTGAAGCTTTTGAACTGGTTTATGAATGTAACACAATCCAAGTTTTACCCGGTAAGTACAGGTTGCAAGCACGTGATGCTATGGTCTCACTACTGGCACCGCAGGGATATATTCTGGTCTCATGCAGGAGTCGTTTAAAGGGAGAACAGGAAGATGACATCCCCCTTCCTCTTGATAAAGACGAGATAGATGGCTTTGTGCGATGTGGTCTAAGTGAAGAGAGTTTTGAAGCTTATGATGATACCCAAGAGCCTCCTGTTCCCCATTTTTTTGCCTCTTACAAGAAAGGATAAATAAGAAAGACTCCCAGTTGCCCAAGAGTCATATTGCTAACCATTGATTTCTTCAACACAGAAGTCACGAATCACAAGTGCCTCTGGAACAAGCCATCAGCCGTTCATGATGAATGATTTTGTGCTTGATGTGTCAGTGGCTCAGTTGGTCGCCCGCCGCTCATGACCGTTGAAAATGTGTGAGGCCTCACTTCTTGACTTGAGTCGAATCGGATCTACTCCAACCGCGACCCAACCTGATTCTCTTCTGAATTTTATCACGCGATTGTTCTCGAGCAGGACGTCGAGAACTTGTGGAGTTAAATGGTGATAAGTGCCATCGCTCATAATGACTTCGATAGGATTCTGTCCCGCTTTTCTTAGGCCTCTTCGCTCAGGCATATACGCCTCCTTGAAAAAAGGTCATTGCAGACTTCTATCCGAAACAAGGGAAAAACTTGAAGGGGATTGTATCTAAAATAAATTTACACTATTCAAGTTACCAGAACCGCGTATAGATGAAAACATCATTTTTCATTTGCAGAGAGAATGAGTAATACGCTGACGACTTCCCTACCTTCGGTTGGTCATTAGAAAAAAAGTACATCCCACACGAAAGCGAGAGCTGGTTGCAACAGAAGGAAGAGGCTAGTGATAGTAGCGCTGGTGTGTTTGATCGCTGAGGAAATTAAAGACTAACTGATCGTGGTACAGACGACTCCTGCACCAGCCAAAGCCCAGAATGATGTAGCGTCGAGGATAATAAAGGAAGAGCCAGTGACGGGCGTAATTATGCTGAAGATACTAGCGAAAGTGATAGCAACGACAAACATTGCTGAAACACCACTTACCTCTTGATGGTTCATTGTGCTCTTGAGGAAAAGAATGTAAGCGGAGTAGAAGACAGCAGTCCCGACGCCAAAGAGAATGCCAAGACGGTAGCCTCCGTCCAGGGAACTCAGATCGACTCCTGTGATGAAGAACAATCCAAATACAGCCATTAGAACCGCGAAAATGACTATACGTTATAGAAACCATTGTGAAGACTTTTAACTTGCCAGGAGCCGATGTCAAAATAATGAGTTCTTGTTTATCCACGTGCAGTATCTGTGGAAGTGGAGTTGGCTGAAAAGTGAAATTCTTGCTACCCATGCAATACTAGAAAAGCTAGCGTTCCGATGGTGGAGGTCTTTCATAATCTATTAGATGTTGCAAAGAGAAATATTAGAACTGGACCTCCGAGGCGTCGAAATTCCCATAATCAAGTAAATCAATTCAGAACCCGAACAGAACCAAATGAAAAGGGCGCTTCCCATTAAGAAGCGCCCCTTTTTTCGCCGCTTGCAATCTATTGGCGACGTTTGGGTGGACGACGTGATTTTTGAGGCTTTTCGGCCGCCGATTTTGCCGCCGGGGTCACAGTTTTTCTTGGCAATGCTTCGGTGACACTGATGATGCGTTTATGCAGGGAGACGCCGTCGATTGTATTGATGGCGTCTTTTGCTTCTGCCGCTGTTGTCATGTGGACAAAGGCACAGCCTTTGAATAGCCCTGACTTCTCATCGGTGACCATATGAATGGAACGGACCTTGCCGCAGAGGGCAAAGAGTTTTTGTAAGTCCTCTTCCTCTGCTTCGAAGGGGATGTCTGCTACGTAGAGGTCTTTGCTGGTCAAAGGCTTTTTCATGCGTTTATAGCTCCAGTGGGGCAGTTGTCAGTTATTGGGGAATAGGTTTTGAGTCATCGCCATTATACGCTTTGCACCCTGTTGACTCGGCATGGCTCTGATGCTCTGGGTAGGCCCGGCAATGATCGGGTTTTATCTCTT
>JAOUDB010000437.1 GCA_029859485.1 Desulfuromonadales bacterium
CGCGTCCTCCAAGCACTCCGAGCAATTTCTCCAGAAAGAGCGAGGAATGGAACCAGGCCGGTGCTTTCGCTTCGTGATTGCGCAAAAAAAGCATCCTGTTGCCTTGCTTGGCGAGGAGCGCCGCTGCAATACGGGCGGCAACAGATCCGCCGATGATGACTATGTCGTAGTGTTTGCTGCTCATGATGTTGTTAAGGTTCGATTCGTTATTATTTTTGTGGAGGCACACTTTTTGTTCAAAAGCGTAACGCAAAGACGCTAAGGTTAGAGAAAGACACTGAGAGAACCATAGCTGTTCAGCTTACCGTTATTTGAGATCTTCTTCCGATATGACCTCCAGGTCGGAATTCATCAGCAGTGCACTGGTGACACCCACGCCCGCAACCTTATCTTCTCCCAGGTAAACCCTGTGAACACCACATGAAGGGCTGCCCTCTTTCAGTAACGCCCTGCGGCAGCCGCTTAAACGGGCGATCTCCAAGGTCATCTTTGCGCCACGGCAGAAAATGGCGTTCATAGACCGGCCATTCTCCGAAACAGCTTCGCCGTTGCCGGCGAGAACTGCCCGGCCATCACCCGACTGGAAAAAGGTCTTGTCCCTGGGGGTTGTCATGCCGGCGAGTTGTTCCGGACAGACCGGAATTGGCGTCAATTTCTCACGTTGCAGGTAGTCGAGAACGTCCTGAGAACGTTTGGCCTTGCCGTCATAGCGGGTCGGCAGTCCCAGCAGACAGGCGCTGACCAGGATTGTTTTGCCACTTGTTTTGAAGGTCTCTTCTTTATCCATTGGAACAATCAGTCTGCGATGGCAGGGTTGACCAGGGCGGTTGTCTCAACAACGCCATCCGGGTCGATCTTTACCTGGCGGCCGTTGATGTGAACACGACCTTCGGCAATCAGCTGGATGGCGCGAGGGTAAATTCGGTGCTCCTGTTCGAGAATGCGGGCGGCAAGAGTGTCGGCGTCATCATCGGCAAGGATCGGTACGACCGCTTGCATGATGATAGGGCCTGTATCGACGCCACCGTCGACAAGATGTACTGTGCAGCCGGAAAATCGTGCTCCGTAATCGAGGGCCTGCTGCTGTACATGTAGTCCAGGAAAAGCCGGTAGCAGGGCCGGGTGGATGTTGATTATCCGTTCGGGGAAGGCATCGATAAAGGTCTGGGTGATGATGCGCATAAAGCCGGCCAGAACAACCAGCTCGACACCGGCGTCTTGCAGGGCTTTAACGACTGCACCGTCAAATTCATGGCGTTGGGAAAAATCTCGATGATTGATGCAGAGTGTTGGTACTCCGGCACTGCGTGCACGGTCCAGGGCGCCGGCGCCGGGATTGTTGGTGATGACAACAGCGATCTCGGCAGCAAGACTGCCGTCCATACAACGATCGATGATCGCTTGCAGGTTTGTGCCGCCACCCGAGGCCAGAACGCCGATACGTAACAATTTTGACATGGAGTTTCTCCGGGGTAAGACTGTGACCAGTGACCAGCGACCAGTGACTTGGGAAAAGGGAATATCTCGTTGTTTTTTACGGGTACGGGACATTCCATGCGTATGCAGAGAACCAGCCCCTATTCCCCAGCTCCCAGCCTCTGCATTTAAACCAGCTCCACCTGGTTGCACTCGCCTTTACAGGTGTCGATTTCGCCGATGATGTAGGCGTCTTCGTTGAGACCTTTCAGGCGGGAGATAATGTCGTCCGCGGAATGTTTCGGAACCACGAGGACCATGCCGATACCATAGTTGAAGGTACGGAACATCTCTTGCTCTTCGATGTTGCCGGCTTCACGCAGCAGCTCGAAAAGAGGCAGTTTGGGCCAGGAGTCTTTTTTGATAACCGCTTTACAGTGGCGCGGCAGGATGCGAGGCACATTCTCAAGCAAGCCGCCACCCGTGATGTGGGCCATGCCGTGGATCTCAAAATCACGCAGCAGGTTGAGGATTGATTTAACGTAAATTCTGGTCGGGCGCAGCATGGCATCACCGAGGGATTCGTCCATCCCGGGCAGGACGGTCTCGAGACCTCCTTCCAATCGCTCCGTGGCAATACGCCGGGCCAGAGAGAAGCCATTTGAGTGCAAGCCGTTTGATGCAATACCGATGATAGCTTCATCATCCTGAATGGTCGAACCGTCGATGATCTCGTCGCGATCGACCACGCCAACCGTAAAGCCGGCTAGGTCGTATTCACCTTCGCTGTAGAAACCGGGCATCTCAGCTGTTTCGCCACCGACCAGGGCACAACCGGCCTGCCGGCAGCCCTCTGCTATACCTTCAATGACCTCGGCAGCTTTTTCCGGAGCCAACATGCCTGTTCCCAGGTAGTCGAGGAAGAAAAGCGGTTCAGCACCCTGTACGATGATGTCGTTAACGCACATGGCGACCAGGTCAATGCCGACCGTGTTGTGACGATCGAGTTCAAACGCCAGCTTCAACTTGGTGCCGACTCCGTCTGTCGAGGAAACCAGAACAGGGGACTTGTATTTATCCTTGTTTAAGGCAAAGAGACCGCCGAAGCCACCGATGTCGGTGAGAACTTCGGGGCGGTTGGTCGACTTGACCAGGGGCTTGATGATGTCGACAAAACGATTACCGGCTTCGATATCTACGCCGGCGCCTTTATAGGTCATACTGGAACGATCAGACAAGGTTGTTCTCCTTATATTTAAGGGTAGCCACAATAAATAAAACACTGCTCTCAGGTTGTCAATTGCAAACCTTGAAAAACGGCACGAATCTGCCTCTTTACAGGCCGACAGAGGTGACATATTATGGGCGGCTACAAAACTGGAGGCTGGAGGAATCCAAACCTCGAACCTCGAACCATTGTTCTCTCCTTTGCGGCTATGGCGTTTGGGGACCATGGATCTTGATGCAACCTGGACAATCACAAGTTTTACCCGACGGCGACAGAATAGTGCCGATGCAGCATGAGGACCTTGCTGCCGTGCATCAACTCGAGTGTGCCAGTCAGTCTGATCCCTGGAGTGAGCAGCATTTTGTTGATGAACTTGAGTCCAGGGTTGCAACGATCGACCTCTACTGGCACGGGGAGCAGCTGGCGGGTTTTTTGTGCAGTTGGCTGATTGCCGGAGAATTGCA
>JAOUDB010000436.1 GCA_029859485.1 Desulfuromonadales bacterium
TCAAATCCAATCTTTAATTAGGTCTTCTTGTGACAAACTCTGATTGCGGAAAAAGGGACAGTCCCTAGATCATTTCCTGCAGATAATTGAAGTTCGATGTGCCCGGCAGGGGTTCATCCTGCTCACAAGCAGCCAGCACACGACGGGCCTCGGCGGAAGACGCCCCCAGGTGAGAGAGATCGACCACGAACCGACGGCAGCCCATCTTGTGCAGTTCGGCGAGATGCCCGATCAGCGAAAAATCCTGTTCCGGGCGAACCACGGTCAAGCCGCTGCGTTGATCCACACGGTAAGCCTCATCGCGATCAGAAACGATCGGCTGATCAGACTTGACCCCTTTCAAGGGAATGCGTGAGGTCATCATCGGCAGGTTGGCGTAAGCGGTGATCGTCAAGGGCAGACCGGTCTCCCGGTTGAGCAGCGCTGAAAAGTTCTCGCGATCGTCTTCAACGTAGAGAGTCGCGCCTGAAAGGCCCAGCTCGCGCCAACCGAGGGCAGCCTGGCTGTTGGTGGTGAACAAGCGGTAGCCGCTCTCCAGCAAGAGGCCTTGCATACCGTCAAAAAGAAACAGCTGGCTGAGGTTCTGCAACCGGAAGCGTTTAAAACCGGCTTCGGTCAAGAGCTTGATCTCTGCTTGAAAAGCAGACCAGTCGGCATCAAAAATTACCAGGGGCAAATCCCAGAGGATCTGCTCCGTTTGTTTTGCGGTGCGTCCGCCCGCACCAAGCTTGTTAGAGCAACCGGGCGCAAGCGGCAGGATCAACTCATGCACACCCTTCTGCTTGAGCAAAGAAAGATCATGCAGGTTGCTGCTTGCCACGGCAAAGCGCGGCGGGGAAACCGGAGCCGTTCCGGCCGGGGCTAGATCGGCCATCGCCTGACGACGGTGATCGGTGCGAGCCTCGTGCTGACGGGTTTCGAGCAGTTCCGCCAACTCCTGGTAAAACTCACGACGAACCGCGTTGAGTCGGCTGAGCGGCAGAACTACGGCAGGCAAAGGCCCACATTCGAGAGGACCAAGAGCGAGTGGCAACTGCCCGGTTTTGCCAAAGACCTTGGCCAGAACCCCCTGCGACAAGGGCCGATCCTTGGCCGGGAAGGTCTCCACGCTAAAGTTGCGCGCTAATGACAAGCCATGACAGGCAGCGATCAGTTCAATGCGATCGCTGGTCGGCATATGGATCGAGAGATCAATCACCGCTTTGCCTGGAGTGACACTTTCCAAACGTTTGCGGCAGGCAGACTGACTCAGGTTGAAAGCCTGTCCCGCAGAGACTTTGAAAACACGATCCCCGGCACGGAACGACTTGTCGGGCGGGCAGCCGACCGCAACCCGTTCACCACTATTGGCCCGGGTGACCTCTTTTCCAGCCAGACGCAAGTCACGAATGGTAAAGGCCGTGCCTGGCTTGTCCGTCGCCGGCTGGATGCGCAGGCGATCACCGAGATGGATCGGATCGCGCGAAACAAAGGTCAGTAGCCCACCCTGGCACTGCGCAACCGAGCCGATCAAGCGGCCGGTGGCGCCATGAACTCCAGGATTAACGATATCCGTTGGAGTGTTGCCCGGCAAGAACCCGCGGGTCGGTTGGCGGCCAAAAGAATCCTTAAGCAGTTCCTTGGCGGTAACGATCGCCGTCGAACGCTCATGTTCGGAGGCATCAAGCACCGTACGGTAAGCCTCGACAACCTTGGCCACGTACTCGGCGCTCTTCATGCGCCCTTCAATCTTGAAACTCATCACACCCGCATCAGCCAACTCGGGCAAAAGCTCGATCGCCGAAAGATCGTTGGGTGAGAAGTAGTAACCGTCCTTGCCCTTATGATGATAACGCCGCCTGCAGGGCTGTGCGCAGCGGCCGCGATTGCCGCTCAGACCACCGAGCCAGGAGGAGAAACTGCACTGCCCGGAAAGAGAAAAGCAGTGGGCACCGTGAATAAAATGCTCAAGATCGAGGCTGGTTCCGCTCTTGATTACGGAAATTTCTTTGAGGCTCAGCTCTCGGGCCAGCACAGCGCGGGAGAAACCGAGACGTTCCGCCATCTTGACCCCGGCGGCGTTGTGGATCGTCAATTGCGTCGAAGCGTGCAGCTCAATGCCGGGGAAATGCCGCTTGGCCAGACGCCAGACGCCCATATCCTGGAGGATCACGGCATCAACACCGATCGCTTCAACGGCGGCGAGAACATCGATCAGATGGGAAAGCTCTTTTTCTTTAACCAGGGTATTCAGGGTGAGAAAGACTTTGCGTTGCCGGGCATGAGCATAACCGACCATGCGCTCCAGCTCATCGCGATTGACGTTTTTGGCCTTGGCTCGCGCAGAGAATTCCTTGAGGCCTACATAAACCGCATCAGCACCGAATTCCATGGCAGCGAAAAAAGCTTCGAGGCTACCTGCGGGCGCAAGCAGCTCGATTTTTTGTGGTGTGTGGACGTGCGTCATTTTTACTTGCTTGATCGAAAGAAAAAGCCGGGAAAAACCCGGCCAACCAGATACTTGTGCACCTTAGCATGCCGCTGTGTAAGCTTGCAAGCTGCGTGGCTCTCTCTTTGTTGCTGCAGTCCCAAACACTTTTTCGCAGAAGCTAAGGTCAACTTCACGAAGGACAAATTGTTATCTATCTAATCTGAATAGTTAGAATTCAGAGGTGGGGAGCCTTGTTTGAATCGAACTACAGGATTAATTCCCAAATAAGCAGAGACTTGTGAAGCTAAATCAACCGCCTTGTTAAACACTCTCCTTATGAGACATCTATAGATTGACCAATTACGCAAAATTGGTGAAGAACGTGGCGGTAAGTGTTTGTCTGGCACCTACAAAAATGGCAACACAAAGCTACTATGGGAATTATCAGAAGCCCCTCGTTGGGAAGCACCTTCAGTCAGATTAAGGTTGACAGGTAGCTGGTGCCCAGTCTGTGCCAGGGCTACAAGGCGATCTTCTGCATGGCTTACGATACAGGAAATGCAGGCTCTTGCTTCTAAGCGTGGTGGCAGATGCTTGTCTGAGCATTACAAGAGTTCCAGGGAAAAACTTCTTTGGGAGTGTTCAAAAGGTCACAAATGGGAAGCTCTCCACAGCGGCATAAAACGTGGGAGATGGTG
>JAOUDB010000438.1 GCA_029859485.1 Desulfuromonadales bacterium
TACGCACTCTATCGTGCTCGGTGGCGAGGGCTGGCATTCCGGGGTCATTGGCATCGTTGCCAGCCGGCTGGTTGATCGTTACTCACGGCCAACGGTTCTGATTGCATTGGAGGACACAACAGGTAAAGGCTCCTGTCGTTCGATCCGTGGGTTCAACCTCTACCATGGCTTGCAGAGTTGCGCGGACTACCTGCTTGCTTTCGGTGGTCACGAAATGGCTGCCGGTCTGAGTGTTGCTTCAGATCAGTTGCCGGCTTTCGCGGCCGAGTTTGAAGCACATGCGCGATCAGTTCTTTCTGAAGATGATTTGCAGCCTAAGCTTTATCACGATGGTGCTGTCCTGCTCAAAGAGATGGATCTGGACACTCTGCGAGAACTGCAAGGACTGGCTCCCTTCGGGATGGGCAACCCTGAACCTGTTTTGGTTGTAGAATCCGTGCATGCCACGCAGGTTAAGCCTGTGGGGGATACACATTTGCGTTTCACTGCTTGCCAGGGAGCCTTCAGCCATCCGGCGATCGCTTTCGGCATGCTCGATCGTCGTGAAGAATTTCAGGGAGAGGTTGACCTGTTGGTTTCGCCGCAGATCAATCGTTATAATGGTCGTGAAACGGTGCAGTTGAGGATCAGGGATGTCAGACCGGCCCAATAATTACGAAACCAGGCAGAATGACAGGAGTGTTCTTTATATCCTTGTCGGGGGAATGCTTGGCCTGGTCGTCGCCATGGGGATAGGGCGTTTTGCCTTTACTCCGATTCTGCCGCTGATGCAACGTGACCTCGCCATGAGCAACACCGTGGCGGGATGGCTCGCGGGGCTCAATTATCTTGGCTATCTTGCTGGAGCCGTTCTTTGTTCCATCTCTCCTCAAGTCCTGCACTCTCGATTCGTGACCGGCAGTGCTTTGCTGCTGAGTCTTGTTACGACACTCTTCATGGGCTTGACCGTCTCCCCTTTCTGGTGGGGCACGATGCGCCTGGTCGGTGGTTGGGCCAGCGCGATTCTTTTTATCGTTATTTCCGCAGAAGTTGGTGAAGCTTTGACCCGGCGCGGCTACGGTCACTGGGTCGGCGCATTATACGCTGGTGTCGGTTTTGGTATCGCGATCAGCGGCTTGATCGTTCCGCAACTGGATCTAATTGGAGGTTGGAGTCTCTCCTGGATAGGCATGGGCGTGATCGCGACGGTCTTGGCTGCTTTCGGTATTCTCCTCGGTCGAAGACGCGACCTTGTTCAGCCGGTGACGATCAATAAGTCGGAACACTCTGGAAGTTTACGTGTGGTGCGTCTGCTCGCTGTTGCCTACTTCTTTGAAGGTCTTGGTTATATCGTCACGGCCACTTTTATTGTCGCCATTATTACCATAACCCCCGGGCTCGAAAGCTTTGCTCCCTACAGCTGGGTTGCGGTTGGTCTGGCTGCCGTCCCTTCAACACTCTTCTGGCCTTACCTTGCCCGCCGTATTGGCAGTCAACGTGCTCTGCTGTCAGCCTACGCTCTCCAAGCTGCCGGTATCCTTGTCAGTATCCATGCCGACACTGTCTTCGAAGTCGTGTTTGCCGCCATCTCCTTTGGGGGAACATTCTTGGGAATCGTCGCAATGACTCTGGCCGAAGGCAATCAGCGCATGCGGGGGGAAGGGGGCCGCGCTGCCGCGTTTCTGACTGCAAGCTTTGGTGTTGGTCAGGTGCTTGGCCCTGTCCTTGCCGGTATCCTGGCGGACCTGCAGCAGGGTTTTGCCTTACCATTAATGCTGGCAGCTGCTTGTGTCATCCTGGGTGGAATTTTTATTGCTTTGGACAAGCGTTTTCAGGTGGTTCGGTGATGACACCGCTGCAAAAGCTTTACGCCTTTGCGTTAAATCCCTGCTCGACATAACACCCCCAATTCCAGCATTAAATCACCCTGTGACATATTCTGTCGTTCTCTCTGTTAAGATAAAACCAAACCCAACAGGGAGGATCATATGATCTACATAGGTACGACACAAGACAACGGCAGCGCCATCTATTTTGATATCCATGCAGCAGAACGACAAGGGCGTGGAATGCGCTTCTGTGGCACACTCGGAGATGGCTCGTACGAAGGTGAAGTCCTCGTTGAGATCGGCAGTAACGATTGTGTGACCTTCGCAGATGCCTGGCTTGGCGGCTCTGGTTTCAGTGAATTTATGGATCGATGCAGTGCTGAGGTTCTGGAAAGGGCTCTACTTGATTCGGTTCGTGAGATGCCCTTCTTTCAATCTCGACCGAGTCAGCCCCATAGTCACTCTTTCCCTTGTCTGGGTAGCGGTGTTGCTGAGCCTTTACCTCTGTGGAAGAGCTGCAGCGGATGATTGCATTGCGATGACCGGTTGAGGTAAAAAGGGACACACACTTTTCCCGGAAGGTATTCATGCGCACCTTAGTCCTTGCTTCAACCAGCCCCTATCGCCTGCAGTTGATGCGTCAACTGGAACTCAACTTTCATGTCGCTGCTCCTCTGTACAAGGAAAAGATGGACGCGAGCGTTTCAGCTGAGTTGCTGGTTAAACACCAGGCCTTGCAGAAGGCGAAGAGTATTGCCACAAAGTATGATGATGCCCTGATCGTTGGTTCTGACCAGGTCTTTGTGGATGCACGACATCGTGTCCTCGGTAAGCCCGGGACGGCTGAAAAGGCGATTGAGCAGTTGATGGAAATGCAGGGGCGCAAACACACTTTTTACACAGGCCTGGCGATTTATGACAGTGCCAGCGGCGACAGTTTGATGGAGTTCGACACATTTACCATTTCAATGCGGAAACTGACTGAAGAACAGATCAAGCACTATGTGACCAAGGAGAACCCGGTTGATTGCGCTGGTTCCTTCAAAATAGAAGGGCTGGGGATCGCTCTGATGGATCAGATGGCTGGTAATGACTATACAAGTTTGATTGGTATGCCTCTGATCCTGCTGGTTAATATGTTGAGCCGGTTTGATGTAGAGGTCCTTTAAAGTAAGAGTTATTTGAAAGTTTCAGAAGTGCCACGTTTGTAAGTGATTAAACGGAAAACGGCGAGCCGGTCGGACGAGCCCCACCGGATTTCAACCTGCGGGAAATCGATTCCAGATCACCAAAATCGAC
>JAOUDB010000439.1 GCA_029859485.1 Desulfuromonadales bacterium
CGGGAAATCTCCCCTAATACCTACCTCAATCTTATGGATCAATACCGGCCTTGTTACCGGGCCAGTGAATTCCAACCCCTGGATCGTAGGCTGAGTCGTAGTGAGTTCCAGATGGCTAAGGTTCAGGCCAAAAAGCATGGCTTGCATCGCCTCGATTGAGACTGACGCACAATAATTTCCTACATAAAATGACTTCGGAGCGGAACAGCACCGGAGGCAAAAAAACAATAGCGCTCTCTACTTTTAAATACTAGGAAGACTGGTTTCTTAAATCTCACGACTTCTGAGAAGAAAACCGGCTTCTTATTGATAAAGCTATTCAGTAAGCCCTTCAATCCGAATAACAATGGTCACCTGTAACAAATCTGGGTGGCCATTTTTATTTATCAGGGTTAGTAAGAATGTCGTAAATCTGACAACTTCGCACCACTTAAACTATGCAGGGAGATTTATAAAAATCCATTCTCTAGCCCTCAACTTCTGACGGAGTATAATTGGCAAGATGCTGAATAGTATGGCAATGTATCGACGCGGTAAACATATAAGGGGTTGCGTAACAGGTGGCCTTTGCTCTAAATTCTCCCCAATCCCTAACTGTGAAGCTCTTTTGTACGCCCCCCAGAGTCAATCCATTGTAGCAGGGCGGTATCTTGCCCGAAGACCAAAGTGTTTGTCTTCCGAGGACTAATCGCTAAATATCTATAGTAACTGACTGCCGGATAACCTTACACAATCATAATCCAAAGCTTTTTTTTTATAAAAATCAAGAAAAACGGTATGTTAACTCCATGGCATAATTCATGCTAGTATTTTTGAGGGTTGTTATTTGTTGGGTTCTAGCAGGGGAAAAATAGTAAGAGATTTTTTCAGGCGTGCCGGAGGAACTCAGTCCGTTGGCCGCCCCGTCCCCCAAACGCGAATCTGGCTCGAACATTAACTCAACATTTCTCATTTTTTTACAAATTCGCTATTACAGGGAATGGTCATGTATGTTGATAACTTCACTTACGGAATGGTTGATGGCAGAAAAGGTTTTTCCTCTTCCCTCAGCACTATTTGCCAGTTGAGATATCAGGTCTATGTCAATGAATGGCGGTTTGAAAAGCCGGAGGACCATTCTGGCGGCTTGGAGCGGGATGAATATGACCAACATTCGATACATTACTATGCTTGTTCCAGTGATTCTGACGAGGTGATCGGTTCCGCTCGAATCATCCTCGGATCTGAGAGATCTTTACCAATCGAACGGCATTTCGACATAAGTCAATTTCCCGCAGGGCTTTGGCGTGAGAAAACTGCCGAAATCTCCCGCTTGGCTATATCCAAGAAATTTAGATGCCGCGCCATCGATCGTGCAATATTAAGGACAGAACAGACTACGACCAATTATCTGCGGCCCGTCAGGGAAAAAGGCCGCCACTTTCGCTTACACTATGAACAGGAGCTGGTGCGTGGCTTATACCTTTTCTTGTATCGGGACAGCAAACTAAGGGGCTTGACTCATTGGTTCGCTGTCATGGCCAAGGGGTTATATGTAATTCTCAGACGCTGGGGCATCATCTTTGAACAAATTGGGCCTGCACGAGATTTCCACGGGATCCGAGCGCCTTATCTAGTCAGCATCGAGAATATCGAGCGCGCCCTCGAAAAAAACAACCCAGGCTTGTATAGCGAGGCGCAGAGCGAACTGATTCATTGATGCGATTAACAGATTATGAGGCCAGCATCCCATCAACGTGTCTTCTCTCCCATAAAAAAGTCAATTCTCATGGGTAGCCACTTTTTTTTGTCTGCTTGCTCAAGTCTTAAAACTCACGAGATCTAAGGCAAAATACGGGTTTTTGAACGGTATTTTTAGATCTTGAAAAAAGACTTGAAGCAGTTAGTGTTAAATCATAAAGAGGGTCATATTGCCGAAGCTTGCTTCGTAATCGCCAAGATGAAATATTGGCGACATGAGTGAATATATTAAGAGTCACAATGTGTCCGTGTTGCTATAACATCTTGTTTGCCCTGCCAAATACCGCAGGGTGGTTTTTACCGAAGATGTGGGCAATCACCTTAAGGCTGTATGTTTAGAAATATCCAAAAGTTACGAGGTTCAGATCGTAGAAATAGGAACAGATCGAGATCATGTTCATTTTCTGATTCAGTCTGTTCCGATGTATAGCGCAACACAGATAGCACGAATTGTGAAAAGTATTACGGCTCGTGAAATATTTAAGTTGGCCCCATCTGTGAAGAAGCAATTATGGGGTGGAGAGTTTTGGTCGAAAGGCTATTCTGTAAACACCGTCGGTCAAAAGGGCAATGAAGAAACCATTGCCAATTACGTTAGGAAGCAGGGCCGCGAAGAAGAATATAAGCAGATACACCGTGAGCAGTTGGAGCTATTTGATACCCCGTAGCTTGCTTCGGGGTAGTTCATTAACCTGTTTTTTTTACTAACAGGCCCTGCTAAACGGCCTCTGGGGAGTATCCTCAGGGGTCGTTTCTTATTTGTCTCGACTTACGAGAAGAAAAACGGTTTCTTTTTGAGGTATTTAGGAAGCTGATTAATCCACAAAACGATGGCCACCAGGGTTCGATTCTTGGTGGCCTTTTCTCATAATGGTTGGTACTAAAACAGGGAGGTTTACACTGCATTTCTGCCAATTGTACACCCAAGATATAACGCCAGACGATTAATAGGGCATAAGCCTTCAAGAGGATAGACAGAGCCTATAAAAGCTTATTAATCAGTAGCTTGCATATGACTTTAGTTATGCTACTTTTAAACCTTATCCGTATAGTTATCTTCTTGTCAATATTCTAAGCTTATCATCATATTGACTTATGGAGTGGGGGATAAGTCATCATAGGGGGAGTCAAATCCACCATCATTTCCATGGTGGATTTGACTTTTAAAGTTATGTGCGGTCGTAAGTTCACTCAATTTATGCACGGTTTTAAAGTAGAGACTCATAGTGCCTGTTTCCCACAAGTCAGAACATCTCAGAGACTAAATGGCCTGCCCTGAGTGTTCTTTCTTACATCGCAGGGTTTGAAGGAGCGAGTCATGTTTTTACTGGTTTGCCACGAATGTTCATACGGTGATGTTAAGGAT
>JAOUDB010000440.1 GCA_029859485.1 Desulfuromonadales bacterium
ACTATCCTATTCACCAATCATTTAATCTCCTGCATTCACACTAAACTTATTTACGCTAATCAATTTAGTCATTATTTGGGTAAAAGTTGACCAAATATAAATACATATAAACCCCTTCGGCAGGATCTCAGGGTTTTACTTTACCTGTTGATTTTTAGGGTGTAAGTGTCAAAAAGTCCGCATTCTCTTTGGAGGTTGGGGATTTTTTCTTTAGCGCGAAACCCTGCGGGGCTATTTGCCACAAAGATGGAGCCAGCGATTATGGAACATGAAAAACATCCTGAACGATTGCCTCTAGATCCAATATCTCTTGATCGGTTAATACCTCAAAATCCCTTTTTCTGCGTCTTTTCGGAAGAGTGCCTTCGTTCTGGCGTACAAACCTAATAAAGTCTCCTGCCAGTCTGTCTGGCATTTCGACAGAATTCATGATCCGCCGTATAGCTTCATCATATTGCTGAAGATAGACTATCTCGCGCGGGAGGTCTTCTTCAACTGTCCGCTGAACGCAGGCATATAGGAATTCGGCTACATCGGTACAATCGTAATAACGATATAGGTCAACAGTATCGTTTTTCACCTCAATATTTCTATTGTCCGTAGGTCTCCATTCAATAAAGCCCATTAGCGGACCAGAATGTGACCGCAAAACATCTTGGTAGTCCTCTATTCGATCCAACATGACTGAAGATACTGGGAACACCATGCCTGGTGGTGAAAACTTGCGTTCAGCCAAAACATGGTGGATCAGGCAGCGGTGCACGCGGCCATTGCCATCCTGTAATGGGTGAATATAAACAAAACCGAAAGCCGTTGCCGCTGCTTGCAATACGGCATCAATCCCACTTTCCCGCATTCGTCTATTAGCGCAAAACAAACCCTCCAACAATGCTTCGAGATCACCTGGGCAGGCCCCGACAAATTCAGGCAGAGGGTCTTCATTGTGATCACGTTCGCCAAGAAATACGCCATCGGACCTTAAGCCTATTTGCACAAAACGAGTATCTTCAATTAACACACCGTGAAGCCTGATAATCTCCGCCAATTGCAGAGTTTTTTTTCCTGCCTGCAAGACTGCCTTCCCCCATCGTTCCAACCTGTTGCGAGGGGGTCTTTCTCCTTCGATTTCAAAGCTAGCTCGGCTATCTGCGAGTAGCATAAAACTTGCTGCACGTGTAAGCAGGTGTTTTCCTGCACGACCGGTAATTTGGCCCGCCTTTTCGTCAAGCTTCATGGCTAGATAGTTCTCAAGCTTCTCAGTTCTTCGAATAATAGGGCAAAAGAAGCTATCCCCCAAAAGATTATTTCGTACTCGATGACGCCTTGAAAGAATCGCATTCCCTGTGAAATATTTTTTTGGGTCGAGTACATCAACTGCTGAGCTCTGTTTTGCGTCAGGGATGCTTAGTCGCCTCCCAGTTAAAGTCTCATAGAAGAACCAGACGCGTCTTGTTACACCTCCCGTAGGGGTGGATTTAATAAATTCCGCCAACTCCTTCTCAGGCGCAGCTTCCAGCACGCGCTTCAGTATTAGAAGATCTAGGGGCTCATGCTTTATTGCAAAAGTAAGATGGTCGCCAAGTGACGACCCTGGCCAGTACCGTTTATCATAAATGGTCCAGTTGCCATCCTGACGCATGCTTCCCCTGACATGCTCACTAGAGATACAAGACATAGATCTTAGGGGTGCCTCGACCTTCAGAGCATAAATAAGTGCCGCATATCCGGCAAGCATGGTTCCTTCGGGAACAGTTTCGTTTGCAAATATCATAGTAGTTGATGTGATCTGCATGTGTCGAAAGCCCCTCACTGATGTCGAATTACAGTTTTCAGTCACACCATATGTCGAAAAATGAGGCATGTCAATAACTGTCGAAAAACTCTTTTTTCAGTCGAAAATCATTATACTTAAAGAAAAATGTCGAAATGTGATGTTCTGCGTTGAGGGTATCGCTCACACATTTATTCTTGGCAGGATATCAAGCCAATGAAAAATCCCCACCATTAGATGCAATGGTGGGGGCGAATTTGGAAAACAACAGATGAAGTAAACCTCTTGGCAGGATCTTCAAGGGGCTTGTTTCACTTGTTGATTATTTATCGGGGCGATCGATGAGGCTTAGCATCCTTCTCGCGGGGAGCATATACAAATCAAGCGGGCTTCCTTATGGGAGCCCCTTTAATCCGAAAGACTATAAGAATCACCTAAAATCTCCCGAACTGACACACCATTTTTTTTCAAGCTCTCCTGACTCTGCATAAACAGGCTTTTTCCATCGTTGTCCACGCGCTACAGCAGATTCAACTACCATATGGATGTCGCCAGGCCTTTCCGTAGTCAGGAGAGACATTAACTGGTGAGCTTGAAACAGGTCCTTCTCTTTTTTGACTTGAGCATCAATGCCTTTCTGCTGTGAAACGATTATCTTATGGATAGCGTACCGTGCTAGAGATGGAACATAAACGAGGACACTTTCTCCGTCAATAACCGAAGCCTGATTTTTTTCTTCAATGAGGTAGTCAAGAAACCGAAGTGGTTGCGTCGCAACCTTGAAGTACGTAACTCAAAACAGCTTAATTTACAGACTTATGAAATTGGCATCTACCCCTAGATGAATTTCCCGCCCAGAAGTAAGGCCTCAAACTCGAAAGAGCTTGAGGCCTTAAGCGTTCCGCTAGGCAAAAACAACAGGAGAAGTAAACCCCTTGAGGATCTTGTCAACGAAGTTTTTGTTCTATATTCGACAAAAAATATCACAATAGCATCTCATCAGCTTGCTAAATATGCCTGTCACTCATAAGCGCAATTGATTAGTGAGTGACAAAAACAATTAACTATGATGCCAAATGTAACCATATGGAATTTCACGAATATCAGTGACAATAACTTTTAGGATTTCACATTTGAGTAAAAAAGCAGTCTAGCCGAATCCGTGCAGACTGTAAAGAGCTCTTAAAACGACTCTTCAAAGAGTAACAATGACGAACTGCGGCAGGAAGGTTAATTGTTTAATCGTTGGCAACAAATCAACCTCAATCATCTAGACGATTTCTTTTCACAGTGTGACGAGAAAACTGGCCGGAAAATCACCTT
>JAOUDB010000441.1 GCA_029859485.1 Desulfuromonadales bacterium
TTCGACATGTTGCAAGGTCAGACTGATGTCATCCAGCCCCTTCAACAGGCATTCTTTGCGGAACGCATCCACCGCAAACTCGAAAGCTTCACCGGAGGGCGTTATCACTTGCTGTTTCTCAAGGTCAACGATCAAGCGGTAGCCAGGAGTCGCTTCAACTTCATCGAACAGACGAGCGACCGTTTCGGCAGGGAGAACAACCGGAAGGATACTGTTCTTGCAGCAGTTATTGGCAAAAATTTCTGCAAAGCTCGGGGCAATCACAGACCTGAAGCCATAATCGAAAAGAGCCCAGGGAGCGTGCTCACGCGACGAACCGCAGCCAAAATTATCACGCGTCAGCAGGATTTCTGCGCCCTGATAGCGAGGCTGATTGAGCACGAAATCAGTTTTGAGAGGACGCTGACTGCAATCCATATCGAGCTCACCATGATCGAGGTAGCGCCACTCGTCAAAGAGGTTCGGGCCGAAACCGGTACGTTTGATCGACTTGAGGAACTGCTTCGGGATGATGGCGTCGGTATCAACATTGGAGCGATCCAGAGGCGCAACCAATCCATTCAATCTACAAAAGGCATCCATGGGTTACACCTCCAGAGTGCGGACATCAACAAAGTGACCAACGATCGCTGCAGCAGCGGCCATAGCCGGACTGACCAGATGGGTGCGGCCACCCTGCCCCTGTCGACCCTCAAAGTTCCGATTCGATGTTGAAGCGCTGCGCTCCTGGGGCGCGAGACGGTCATCGTTCATACCGAGACACATTGAGCATCCGGGCTCACGCCATTCAAAACCGGCCTGTAAAAAGATTTTATCCAGACCTTCTGCTTCTGCCTGCTGTTTGACTAGGCCAGAGCCTGGAACAACCAGGGCCCGCTTGATATTGGCTGCGATCTTATTGCCTTTAATAATCTCTGCTGCAGCCCGCAAGTCTTCGATGCGCCCGTTGGTGCAGGAGCCGAGGAAAATCGTATCAGGATATATTTCAGTTATCGGTGTATTTGCGGTCAGCCCCATATAAGTGAGGGCGGCCTGCATGCCTTCGCGTTTGACAGGATCGGGTTCGTTCGCCGGGTCCGGGACACGACCATCCACGGAAGTCACCATCTCGGGAGACGTTCCCCAGGTCACCTGCGGCCGAATCGATGTGGCGTCAAGATGAACAACCTCGTCGTACTTGGCGCCGGGATCGCTCTGTAAGGATTTCCAATAGGTTTCAGCTTGATCCCACTCCGCACCTTTTGGCGCATAAGGACGACCCTTAACGTAGGCAATGGTTTTCTCATCAACAGCAACCATCCCTGCTCGGGCGCCGGCTTCAATCGACATATTACAGACCGACATGCGACCTTCCATCGACAGGGCGCGGATCGCATCGCCACCAAATTCGATAACGTAGCCTGTACCGCCGGCAGTGCCGATCTTACCGATAATCGCCAGCATGATGTCCTTGGCCGTGATTCCCGGCCCAACCTGGCCATCCACACTGACCAGCATATTCTTGGCCTTTTTCTGAATCAGGCATTGCGTCGCCAGAACATGCTCAACCTCTGAAGTGCCGATACCGAAGGCGAGAGAGCCCAGCGCACCGTGTGTCGAGGTATGTGAATCTCCGCAGACGATGGTCATTCCGGGGAGCGTCACTCCCTGCTCGGGGCCAATGATATGCACAATGCCCTGGCGGATATCGTTCATAGCAAACTCTTCGATACCAAAATCAGCGCAGTTGGCATCAAGGGTCTCAACCTGCAAGCGTGAAAGGGGGTCCGAGATGCCTTCAGAGCGGTCGGTGGTGGGGACGTTATGGTCCGGAACGGCCAGGTTGGCCTCAGCACGCCAGGGTTTGCGTCCGGTCAGCCTCAAGCCTTCAAACGCCTGGGGTGAGGTCACTTCATGCACCAGTTGACGATCGATATAAAGAAGACAGGTCCCATCATCGCAGCGAACGACGTGACGCTCCCAGAGTTTGTCGTAAAGGGTTTTTGCACTCATGACATGCTTTCCTGATTAAATGACTGGTTTATCTACAAAGAGAACAAGAACTGTAATTATGAGTCATACTTTACCTATGTCAATACATAAGCTAAATATCAGTTATCATTCTACTTACCCTATCTCTTGAGAGAACTATCACTAATTTTGTCACATTTCAACAAACAAATTCACCGACGTATCCCTGAAGATATAGAAAGGGGCTTCCCCGATGGAAAGCCCCTTACATTATTCAACCTGTTGCAGGCGGGCCGATTCATTTCGGCTCAACGGGAAACTGCCTGTTCTGCCATTCGCGCCAACCACCTTTAAGGGCAAAAACCTTGGTAAAGCCTTTTTCCATCATTTTCAGTGCCACACTGGCACTCGTATGTTCATTACCTCAAGCGCAATAGAGAACGATCGTCTTCTCCCTGTCGTAGTTTTCGACCCACTGGTCAACACTTCTGGGGTCGACACGTTCGGCGCCGGAAACTTTCTCTTCCGAGTTCGCCCAGTCCCCGCCGGAGCGAGCATCGAGGATCTGATAGTCTGATTCGCCAAGATGCTCGTTGAGCTCATCAACAGTCATTCTTGGAACCGAGGCGGCCATCGCGGCGAAGCAGGCAGCAAAAAGAAATACACTGGCCATTAGTGTCAGATAAATAAAAAAACGCTTATTATGCATCGTCATAACCCCTTTCAAGCTGATTCATTTAACCAACTTTAACAGCTCTCGCTTATAGATGACAAGTCCAGTTATCTTTGTTTTTCTCCGGCGAGCGCTTTCAGCAGCTTTATAGATGCTTCTTGCGTAACAGCTTCTTGTCAATTTTGCCAACACTGGTCTTATCGATCTCATCGACAACCAGAATTTTCAGCATCATGGCATGTCGGGTCAGGCGACCGGAATCGACGAAGCTTTTGACAAAAGAGACCAACTCCTTCTCGTTCGGCTCGGATTCACCGCGAACAACCAGCGCCAGAGGTCGCTCGCCCCATTTGTCATCAGGTATACCAATTACAGCAACTTCGCTGACAGTCGCATGCTGGGAGATCAGGTCTTCAAGCTCAAGGGAGGAGACCCACTCGCCGGCAATCTTGATAACATCCTTAGCCCG
>JAOUDB010000442.1 GCA_029859485.1 Desulfuromonadales bacterium
GAACGGTCCGGGAGTTCATCACGTGGCTTATGAGGTTGCTGATCTTCAAGCGCGCCTGCAGCAGCTCAAGGCTGAAGGTGTTAGACTGATAGATGAGGCTCCGCGAATCGGGGCTCATAAAACTCAAATTGCCTTTATGCATCCCAAGGCAAGTGGTGGGGTTTTGACCGAGCTTTGCCAACCGGGTGAGCACCAGGAGTAAGTTCAGGGGGTTGGCCGGTGAGGCTGGCGCGCCGGCAAGGCTTTTGCTCCTCTGGATGGGGGCGTGAAAGCAGCTAAAAAGAACAGCGTTTTATTTATAGCTTGTCATAGGTTTTCTCTAATCTAGGGAGGTAAATTATGTCCCCTTGGTGTTTGAGCTTGACAAATAAAAAACAACGTTTCTATACTGTAAAAAATCGTTCTACTGAAAAAAGGGAAAGACGTCGTTTGCGCTCAAAAAATTTAAAATCTTTCAAGCTGTTGCTTTGCGCTTTTCTGCTTGCCCTGTTCTGCCTGGCGCCAATTGCAGCACTAGCCGTAGCAACAGGTGAGTCGGCGCCTGATTTTAAGTTGCAGGACATGACGGGTGAAGATGTATCGCTCTCCGATTTCAAAGGTCGATTGGTGTTGCTGAAGTTGGCAACGACCTGGTGCCCAACTTGCAAGCAGTTGTCGGCAGAAATCAAGAATATCGGTGAGTTTCTTAAAGATCAGGATGTTGTGGTGCTGGAAGTTTTTGTCCAGGATTCCGAGAAAACGATCAAGAAGTATCTGGGTGATCATCAGCCTCCTATGACGTTTCATGCCCTGCTCGATGATGGCCAGGCTTATAAAGCCTACAACGTTTACCTGATCCCACGGTTTTTGCTGATCGATGAAGAGCAGGTGGTACGCTTTGACAGTTCCGGGCGTAATGTAATGGCTGACGATATTCGTTCTATGGTACTTGAGTACAGTCGCTCGTCGGCAACTGAAGCTCCTTCTGCGGAAGCTACGGATAAGTGAACAGTTGTTTGATAGAACTCAAAGCGTGGGATAAATGCGACAGTGTGGTTACTAAGCAACACCTTTATGCAAGCCGAAAGAATGGAAAAATAACAATATTTCGGTGATAGGGGTAGAAAACGCTTGGAAACTAGCGCATCTTTGGTTATCTTGTGGAGCATTGGGTAACTTGGCATCATTGTTGAAGAATTAGAGTCAATCGGGCTTTGCCTGAAAAAAGATAGATCTGAATATTTCAAGCAGTTTTTAATGGTGCAATCAAATAAAAATCTACGAAAGGAGGTAAGTGAATGAAGAAGGTTTTATCCGGAACACTCGCGGTTATGATGATCCTCTCTTTGGTAGCATGCGCTGGCACAAGTGGTGATCAGAAGATTCGTGTCAAGTGTCCGGCCTGTGGCTATGAATTTGATGCACCGATCGAGTAAAATTAAGCAGTTTTAAAAGGCTTGGCTCACTGTGGTAGTGGGTACAGGTTGTAAACTGAGAGTAATTACATTCAGGAGGCAAAAAGATGAAATTGTTAAAAGTAGCAGTAGCAGCACTGGTCATGGCGGCCATGGTGACTCCGGTCATCGCGGAAGATCGTCTTAGCCTGAACGGCGAAATGCGTGTTCGTGGTTGGCACGTGGATTCAGATCCAGACTGGAATGATGACGACGACACTTTGACTTGGGGCGACCAGCGCCTGCGTATCGGCGGCAAAATTGCCGTAGCTGAAGGCGTCAGCATCACTTTCCGTACTGACATCACCGAGTCCAACTGGGGTAGCGGCAACACCTTCGGTTCCGGCCGTACTGGCGTGCAGCAGTGGGACCGCGCTCACATCGACCTGGTTAGTGGTAACTTCCACCTTCGTGCCGGTCAGCAGTATGTCGCTTACGGCATGACTTACGCTGTTGACGAGCAGAGCAACGGTCTCGCCATGGACTACTACTTCGGCGACACTCCTTTGAACGTCTTCGTGCTGCTTGACGACGACAATGGTGGCAAAGATCAGACTGATGCATTCCTCTTTGGTGCCAAAATTGCTCCTAAGTTCGGCGATGTGGCCACTGATTTCTTCGTTGCCGGCAGGGATGATGGCGAGGAAGAGAACGTGATGTTAGTTGGTGCAGACATGAAGGCTGATTTCGGTGGTGTAAAGCTTGCTGCTGAAATAGACTACTTCGACGGCGACGCTGATGACGCTGCTGGCGTTGATGCATACGGCACTCAAGCGATGGTTGACGCTTCGTTGGCCGCTTCTGACGCCTTTACAGTCGGCGGTCAGATCTTCTACGCACTCGGCGACGATGAAGATAAGCAGTACGTCAGTATCGGTAACGGCTTCGGTGGCTGGGACCCAATCGCTGACGTTGGTACAAGCCTGAGCAACGAGCAGATTACTTTCGGTTCTCCATTTAACGTTGCTTCAATTACTGCTTACGAAGAACCTACTATTGGTCTCACTTCTGCTGGTTCTATCGGTGGCCGTCTCTATACTAGCTTCAAGGCGGGCGAAGACCTCACTTTCGGCGCTTCTGCTGGATACTTCGTCTCTGAAGAAGACAAGATTGCAGACGTAGAAGTTATGGCTCTGGCCGGTGGCCTGGTTTACAAGATTATGGAAAACACCAGCCTGCAGCTCCAGCTTCAGTACGCTGATGGTACACTCAACGAAACAGCCGCTACTAGAAGCCTTGGCCTCGATGGAGACCAGGACTTCGACAACTTCTCCGCTGGTACTGGCCTGTTCGTGAAATTCTAAGATTCTCCTAGAGAATGTTTGAATAACACTTTGAAAGCCCGCTGCAAATGCAGCGGGCTTTCTTTATTTCCAGCTTTCTATTTATGCTGAAAACCGTTAAAATACGGCTCGATACGAACCCTTCTCACGTTAAGAAAAGTTATAGGAATCCTTATGAAATGTGTTGTTATCCTGCTGTTGATTTTGTTCTGTAGTCCTCTGAATGCTCTGGCCGAGCTACCTGAAGACGTTGCCGCCGATTTCTCTGTGCTCAGCGGCATCGTGGTCATGCCGATCAACGACGAGTACATCGTTGATCTCGATGATCGCAACAACCTGAATATTGGCGACATCCTGACGGTAGTTG
>JAOUDB010000443.1 GCA_029859485.1 Desulfuromonadales bacterium
TGAGAGGCTGCGGGTAAAGGGCTGCTCGTTTTTGTGCGGGTGAGCCTATACACCCCTGGCCAGAATCTCACCGTCCGGAGCTATGAGTTCCCGTCGGTCGGCATAATGATCCCAGCCCTGGTCCGCATGACTCACCGTCACATTGAAACTGTATGTTTGATTACCTGGGCTCTTGACTTCAACTGCAACGACATCTGCTTCACCACCAAAAACCGACCCGACAAAACATAAAATAAGCAACGCACAAAGAGTTGGATGTCTCATATTTATCTCCTTGGCAGACATCTTTAAATGACTCTGCTCGATGCAGAGCAGCACTTGATGCAGAGCAGCATTGACAGACCGCTGCTCTTACCGCAATATGACGGCTCTTTTCAGGAGATGCCATGACAGCCCAACCGCGACGCCCAAAATCGAAACATGTCCATAAGCCCCGCGCCGAAGAACTGACCTTGACCATTGAGCAAATTGATGAGGATGGTCTCGGCTTGGCGACCCATGAAGGGAAACGGGTGGTGGTATTCGACGCTCTCCCCGGAGAGAAGGTTGTTGCCCGAGTAGCGCATACCGGGCGGCACAGGATCATCGCCAGTACACACCGTGTCCTGCAGCCTTCACGAGCGCGCGTGGCCAAGACATCCTGTCCGCATTATCGCTCCTGCCAGAGTTGCGCCCTGTTGAGCTGGAAATATCCGGCACAATTGGAGCGCAAGTCCCAAAGAGTGGCTGACGCCCTGGCCACTTATCCCGAGCTTTATGATGTTGAGTTGGGTGAGGTCTGGGCTGCTCCAGAAACTCTTGGTTATCGGGCCAGCGCCAAGCTGGTTGTGGCGCGTAAGCGTGGTAAAGGTCAGGTTGGTATGTATCGACGTGGCAGCCACGATGTTGTCGATATTGCCGACTGTCCTTTGCATCATCCGCTGATCAACCGCGTTGCTGCTGTTGTCCGAGAAGAACTCGATCGTCGCAATGTCTCGGCCTACGACGCCAACCACCGACGCGGCCTTTTACGTTATCTGCTGGTACGGGTCAGCCCATCTTATGATAAAGCGATGGTGACTTTTGTGACCAGTGAACGCAACTATCGTGAGGTGACCCATCTGGCCAAGTGGCTGCAGCGCAAGGTCCCGGAAGTGATCTCCGTGCATCAGAATGTGAACTCCAGCACCGGCAACGTGATTTATGGTCGGGAAACTTTCAAAGTCCTCGGCACCCCCGACCTGATTGACCAAGTCGGCGACGTGCGCTTGCGCCTTGGGCCGACTTCGTTTCTGCAGGTGCATCACGCCCAGGCTGCACGTATCTATCGACTGGTTCGTGATTGGTGCGAACTTCAGCCCGGCGAGTCGGCTCTCGACCTTTACTGCGGAGTCGGTGGTATCAGCCTGCATCTGGCCAGCCAGGCGCATCAGGTCCTGGGTATAGAGACTGTTACCGAAGCGGTTCGTCATGCTCAGGCCAACGCCACGATGAATGGCTTTAACAACTGCAAGTTTGTCGCAGGTGATGCCGAGGAACTCCTCACTGATGATCTGCCCTTGACCGGCAAACTCGGTGCCGTCGTTGTAAACCCGCCCCGATCAGGTTGCGCTCCACAGGTGTTGGCAGCGATTGCTGCCATGCAGCCGCGAACCCTGGTCTATGTCTCCTGTCATCCGGACAGTCTTGCCCGGGACCTCGCGCTTCTGGCTGAGCAGGGCTTTCGTGTCGAGCAGGTTCAGCCGGTCGACATGTTCCCGCAGACGCCGCATGTCGAGAATGTTGCCCGCTTGAAGTTTGTTGGCGTGAGTCAGCCTGTTAAGCGATCAGAGGCAAAACCAACAAAGAGAAAATGACACCTTCGCAAAGATATGCCATTCCGGCAGGTCGTTTCCGCAGTGAGATCGAAGTGGAGCGCAGTCGTTTTATTGCGACTGTGCAGCCGGTGACGTCAACAGCTGAAGCACAAGCTTTTATTGCTTCCATCAAGACTGAATTCCCTGATGCCAACCACAACTGCTGGGCTTACCTGGTCGGCCCCCCGGATAGCACTGATCAAGTCGGGCTGAGCGATGACGGTGAGCCGCACGGTGTTGCCGGCAAGCCTATGCTGATTGCCCTGCAGTACAGTGGCCTCGGCGACACCGCGGTGGTTGTCAGCCGTTATTTCGGGGGTGTCAAGCTTGGCAAAGGCGGCATGGTCAAGGCCTACACGGCTGCGGTGAAGACGGCCCTGGAGCAGCTATCCCGGGCGGAACGCGTTACCTGGGTTAGTTTCCTGGCAACCTTTGACTATGCCCTGGTGGCGCCCTTTGAACACCGCCTGGCAGAGTTTGAAGCAGAAATCCTTAATATGGACTATGGCGAAAAGATTGATTGCCGTCTGCGCTTGCCGGAAGAGAGCCGGGACGGTTTCTGCGAAATGTTCTATGATCTCAGTGCCGGTCAAGGACAGCTGAAATTGTTGGATTGATCCAAGGCTTAGATCTCGGCATGATTCGGACTCGTTTCCTGGAGGGTCTGATTCTGTGGTGCGGTTCTCTTGAGAACAGAGGGAAACGGACGTATAAACCTCTTACACATGACCTGAATCTCATAGGCACAGTCGCGCTATACAAAGACGCTCAACATGTTAGAATAATGGTGGTTAAGCCCGATCTAATGCTTTGTTTTGGGATGCCATCATGAGTTATCAAATGTCAGTCATTTTTATGGGCGATTATGTTGAAGCGCGCTCCACGGGTGACAAGAGTTACCAGACTGCGGTGGCGCTCTGGCGTGAGATCATCAGGGTCTGTGACGAGCACGACTGCTACAAAGTCCTTGGTATAGGACAGTCCACTACGCCAATGCCAACCATGGACGCTATGAACCATACCAAGCTCTTCCAGGATTTTTCTATTACTCGCAAATACCAGATTGCCTGGGTCGAATTGAACCGCGAAGCTGTTGGCAGCATCAAGTTTCTGGAGACGGTTCTCCTTAATCGCGGCCTTCTCAATGGCAAATTATTACCTGAAGTCGCCGAGGCAAAACGCTGGTTGCTTGCACAGTAACTTTCTGTCCTTCTGAAAACGCAACGTTTTTTATAGCAATATAA
>JAOUDB010000444.1 GCA_029859485.1 Desulfuromonadales bacterium
TACACCAGGTTGATACGATTCCTGCTGTCGTGTTGGCGGCCGGGGGCCTATTGCTTGGAGCACTACTCGCCGGTCTGGTCCGCCGGCGTGATCTAACACTGGCACTGATCCCCATGGTCATGTTTCTCGCGATGGCCTCTTGCGGCGGTGGAGGCGGTGGTGGTGGAGAGAATGACAATCTTGCTGATGCCCAATCGACAATGGTGAGCGGACTGATCCCAGGGGTGACATACTACTGGAAGATGATTGCCGTTGACAGCCATGACGCCGAGACGCAAAGTGCTGTCAGGACTATATTAGTGCAACAGTTGAGTCCGATAGACCACTGAAGCCTGATCGCTCAGCAGTTATACTTACGTACCTGGGAGGTTGTTTACATTTTAATGATGAGCAAAAGTCCCATAAATCGCGACTTCTGAGAAGAAAAACGGCTTCTTGTTGATAGCAATATTCAGGAAGCTCTATAATAGACAAAACGATGGCCACCTGGATCAAGTCTGGGTGGCCATTTATTATTCATCAGGGTTTCAGAGAATTTCGCACTTCTGCCAATTTCATACCTTCCAATCAATGTAGTGCAATAAATAAGAAGCCGATGATTTTGAACTCAACTCAAGGCCAGAGGCAATTGGCAGGGCCCTATTAAACTCAGGCCCCTGAGAATCCACCACATAGAAGAACGAAGTGAAAGAAAAAACTACGTAAATTTGACCTTGTTACCGCCGAATTTCATTGCTCGAACAACAAAAGACCGCTCATTTCTGGGCAGCCTTTTGTGATTCTGTGCTGAACGGACCTGCTACGGTACGCAGGTCCCTAGATCAACAACTCCTGATGCATTGACTACCTCGATGCAGTAGTCGTCCTGATTTACCCCCAAAAAGAGTGTCGCATGTGAACTTAACCTGCCGGTGTACTCGATGCGACCATCGTAAGTCGAATCAAGGGGATTGAAAGGGACAAAGATCGTCTCAAGTGGATCAGTCAGGAAGTCCACAAAACCATAGTCGTGTTCGTAGAACCGACCGCTGATCGTACTCCGTAGCCCACTGGTTTCCTCGGTTTCATCTATCACATAGTTATTAAGCCAGAATGTTCGGCCGGAGAGGTTGTCAAAGGTTACGTCGAGATCGAGATGACTCACCAGAAAGCCGAAATTATCTGTCGTCATGGTGCCGGAAAAAGTTCCGGTCAAAGAATAGTTCGTGATGCCGTCATTGTAGCCGAGTGGATTCATGGTCATATTCAAGGTTAAGTCGTCCGTCAGCAGATCAATACTCGCCGAGAGACTGACCTTTCCGTCGAGGATGACTCCCCCGATGTCACAGTTGTTGTAAATGATGTCGCCCGTCAGGGTGTTGGTTGTGCCACTGACTGATTCAACGAGGGTATCGCTCAGGGTCCCTGAAGGGTAGTTGAAACATTCTTGGGCAGGGTCAAGTAGCGCTAGAGTTTTGATCTGAGCATCCGGTTGCACCATGGCGACTATCTGTTTAAATACGACTGAAAGATTATAGGGGGCGCTGCTCTTGGCAGTTAAAACGTCGGTGGCGTCAGTGCTTGCAGTTGCTAAAGGTACTATTCCTTCGATATCTTCTCCGCTGAAAGCCCCCAGTACGAGCGCTTCGGCATTATTTTCGTCGATGTAGGCCTCTGTTCTGACTCCGGTATAGGCCACATCTGCTGGGGTCAGGACCGGTGCAACTGCATCGTCCCCACCGCCTCCGCCTCCGCCTCCGCCGCAGGCCGTCGCAAAGATTGCGGTTGCAAAACACAGCGCAAACACCATTTCCCGAGAGTTCTTTAAGGTTTGCATGACCACCTCCATATCTTCGAGACTTTCGCCCGTCTTCAACCAGCCAACAAAAAGACCGAGCCCACCATAAGGATATTTCCTTCGATAGCTCAGCCGCCTTGAAGAAGTAACAGGAAAGACCTGCCGCTTTCTGCCCTCATCTCGCGATGAGTTTAGCTTTGTCGGGATCAATTAGTACATTTTCACTTTATCATCCTTCAAACTTAAATCAACCTCGCCCTTAACCACTGATGTCCTATAAATCACGACTTACGAGAAGAAAAACGGCTTCTTATCCCCTTGTCGGCATAGTTGTCGCCTCAAGTGAAAACAACAGAGGAGAGAGCAAGAATGTATTCAAAAGCCTTCCGAACCTTAATGGTTCAAAAGATGACAGCACATGCTAATTCAACACAGTTTGTTTGAAGAAAATCTCATTTTGTGATTCAGGTTACATCTTCGCTCTTTATTTTTTTTTAATATATCCCCAACGATTTAGACCAATTTGTTTGGTCTTTACTCTGACCAGAGCAAAGCGTGAGAAACCGCAGGACGCAGAGCCACGGGGCTAAGAGAAGGTTCTCCTTCAGATGCCAATCGAGCCGCCTGAGTTCTCAGTGCTCTGTCGTTTTTTTGTGTCTTTATGGGAGGTTCACTATGAAATATCTTATAATTCTTTGTTTAATTTTGATGGGTTCCAATGTGTTAGCGTATGACATGGCCCTTAAGACTGTAAATCTCGACAAGAAAAAAGTGTATCTCCAAGATTTCTTACGACAAGAAGAAGGAAAATCTACACAAAATCAGATCGAACTTCGTCGAACAACCGTTACCCCTAGCAAGATTCAGTTAGGTTTTGCGATAACGGCATATGGGGACGTATGTGTAAGAACCCAACGGACTAAGGTATTTTTCCGTGAGGAAGATTATTATAATCGCTACAAAAGAAACTCCTATTATGAAAAGGCAGACCTTTTAAACAACGTCTGTGTAGAGTTTAAAAACAAGCCCGTAAGCACAAATAAATGGATCACTCTTGACTTTGACAATGCAAAAAAGCTTGAAAAAGATGGCCAGGAAATAATTACATTTTCTGTTTCACAGAATGACATCAATGCCGAGGTGATAGATATTAATGCCGAAGTGATTAATGTAACAGACACAGAAGAAGTCTATACAATTGAGACTGTCGAGGAAGGGTTTTTTAGAAACCAAGGATTATGTTTTATCTCAAGCTCAAGTCATTAGTTCTTAGGGTTGGCTTTCGCGTTTTATACAAT
>JAOUDB010000445.1 GCA_029859485.1 Desulfuromonadales bacterium
AGAAGCAAAAAGGCTCTCATTTTCTCTTTCTCAATCGTTCTGGTGAGGGCTTGACACGTCAAGGCTTCTGGAAGATTATTAAGCGCCGCGCTCTTGAGGCAGGTATTAGTCAAAGCATTACGCCGCACACCATGCGCCATTCCTTTGCAACCCATCTTTTGGAGAATGGTGCAGACCTGCGTTCCGTTCAGGCCATGCTTGGACATGCGGATATCTCTACAACCCAGATATATACCCACGTCACACGTGAACGACTGCGGAAAATGCACGCAGAACATCATCCCCGGGGCTGATGCTCGTGATTGGTGACCAGTGATGAATGACCAGAAATGCTTGTCACTGATAACAGATAACTTGAAAAAGACAGGTTCTGATTCTATGAAATATATTGTTCTCCTCGGTGATGGTATGTCTGACGAGCCGATTTCAGCGCTTGATGGGCTTACACCCCTGCAGGCGGCCAAAACCCCCAATATGGACAAGCTCGCACAACGGGGCAGGATTGGCCTCCTTGCAACGGTCCCTGATGCTTTTCACCCCGGCTCTGATGTGGCTAATCTTTCCGTGTTCGGTTACGATCCTGCGAGCTGCTATACGGGCCGCTCGCCTTTGGAAGCGGCCAGTATGGGGGTGGACCTCGGCCCTGATGATGTTGCGTTCCGTCTTAATCTGGTTACGCTGGGCTTGGCTGGTGGAGACATGTACATGCAGGATTTCTCTGCAGGTCACATCTCGACTGAAGAGGCCCGTGAGTTGATCGAATGCCTTCAGGAAGAGTTGGGCGACGAGGAGTTTCAGTTCTACCCGGGTGTCTCTTATCGACACCTGATGGTCTGGAGGGGAGGGAGAGATGATCTCCAGATCTTGCCACCCCACGATTTAACCGGCCAGAGTGTCAGCAATCATGTGTTGCGTTCAGACGAAGCCATGCCTTTGATGCAGATTACCAGCTCGGCACAGCTTCTTTTTAAACGTCACCCGGTCAATGTTAAACGTGAGACGGAGGGAAAGAATCCTGCTAACTCCATCTGGCTATGGGGACAGGGGAAGCGTCCGCAGATGCCTAGTCTTCAGGATAAGTTCAATCTGACTGGTGCGGTGATTTCAGCTGTTGACCTGATCAAGGGGATCGGTATCTTCGCAGGTCTTGATGTCATCGACGTGCCTGGCGCGACGGGCTATCTCGATACCAATTATCTCGGTAAGGCTGAAGCGGCTCTGCAAGCACTCAAGACCAGAGATTATGTTTATCTGCACGTTGAGGCGCCCGATGAGGCCGCCCATAGTGGGAGCTTAACTGATAAGATTGAAGCGATCGAACGTTTTGACAAGGATGTCGTGGGAACGGTGATGGCCGGTATCGATAGCTTTGGTGATTATCGTGTGCTGCTATTACCAGATCATCCTACGCCGGTTGAGAAAATGACGCACACCAAGGATCCTGTTCCTTTTGTTCTTTGTGGGTCCGGCAAAGAGTTCGCTCAGGAAAACAGTGCAGTGGCGGGTTATTCTGAGGCTGCGGCGAAGGAGTCGGGACTCTTGATTGATCCAGGTCACAAGATTATGAATCTTCTGGTGAGTGGCACACTCTCGTAGAGGTTTACTGAAATATTTGCTTTTTATAAGGGCGGCCTTTGTGCCGTCCTTTTATTTTGAATCTGTAATGTCAGCTTGTCTAACGAAGGGGGGCAGAGCTTGTTGCAGGCGTTAGTTCTGTTCAGCCAGGGGCTCTTCATAAGAGCTCTGAGCTCATAGTGTGTGAAGCTGGAAGATTTAGGAAAACACTGTTGAGTTCACGATGAAAAGGAGGGCTAAACCTTAGCCCTTTCAACTTCTCCGATAAGCTCTGCGACTCTCGTACTGATGTCGGTGTGCTTTTATGCCTCGAGCCTACTCCTCTTCTTGAGTGGTCTCCGCATCTCCGCCTTCCTCGAGAGCTTTCTCTTCTTGTCTGCGCTTAAGCTTTTCATCTTTTTTAGCTTTCTTGGCGATTTCCTTCTGACGTTTTTCGTAACCATAGTTGGGTTTTCTAGCCATTATGTGTCCCTTTCGGAGCCGAGAATCAGCCCGGTCAAGTTTAGAAATGAGAAGCTTGTCGTGAAAAGAGTTGCAGAAAAAAAAGCCTCACGAAAACCCGTGAGGCTTTTTTAACTTATGCAAAATTAAGATTAAATTTTGCAGACGTTAGCAGACTGAGGACCTTTTTGGCCTTCAGTAACGTCAAAGCTTACACGATCTCCTTCAGCGAGAGACTTGAATCCGTCGCCCTGGATCTCGGAAAAGTGAACGAATACGTCAGGACCGTTGTCCTGCTCGATGAAACCAAAACCCTTTGCGTCGTTGAACCATTTAACTGTACCTTCTGCCATTTTTTCCTCCACGTTCCCCTCGGGGAATCTGTACTGGTGTGTAAGCTTTGAACGCCCTAAAATGAAAAGCACACAGCCGAAGTGGTTGAGTGCTTTAATCCGTTTTGACACCTTGTCAATCTGGTGAGCGACAAAAAACACTTACACGAACTTACTAAATGTCAATAGCCTAGCACGTTAGAATTTTGAAATGCAAGCCTTAAGTGTCTATTGATACAAAGATTCTTGATGAAAATAGCTGTATCGCTCTCGGCAAGGTTGAAAATGCAAATTAGGGACGCCTTATTTGCAACGCATGATCTTTTTGCCGGTTTCAAAAAGAACTTCTATTTTGCGCAGCCCGACAATACGCTGATTAAGGCCGATACCGAACTGGGGGTGATTGATCAGTGCCCCGACTTTGTAGGCAGAATCCATAGAGTAGGCGCTTGCCTGCTCACTGTTCATGTTTGGGCTCAACTCAGCCCATTCTTTCTGTTCTGCGACTTTTGGGTCAACGCTACGCCGTACTGCAGGCTTCTTGGGTGCTGTTGGTGGCCGATACTTATGTTGTCCGCTACAAGTGTTGCACTGAACCTTGGCAGGAGCGTCATCTTTCATGGCGACAACGATGTGGTTGGTGTTTTTGCGACATTTTGTACAGCGAGCTTCAATCGGATCGCCGGGCGTAAGTTCTGAAATTTCCATA
>JAOUDB010000447.1 GCA_029859485.1 Desulfuromonadales bacterium
TCACGATCTGTTGATTCCCGATGACGATTTGTCGCAGCAGAAGAGGGTTGAAGCGGAGAAAACTGTTGCTCATCTTTACGACTTCGATCCGGCGACCGGAACAGCAGTAACAGGACAGGTCGTTCAGGTCATATCTTCTTTGCACAGAGATCAAGAGCAGGAGGTTGCTGTTGAACAGCAGCTTGCCGAGCTTGAAGCAAATTTTGGCATCAAACCGAGCAATAAAACGCTTGCTGCACTGAAGGAACTATTGACTCTGGAGGACATCTATCCCCGTATTGCTCAGGTGATTCTTCCGCTTTATCAGCAAAAGGTTGCCGGTAACCTCAAACTCTTTGAGGCGGATCGTTCAAGGGGTGTGATCTTTCGTGGGCCCAATGATCAGCCTGAGTTTGTTGACCAGGGTGTTGAAAAAATTATTGGTCTCGGTGAACTCCAGGATTCCCTGAAAAAAGCCCTCGGCACGACAGAGTTTACCAACAAACAACAAGTGGCTTTGCGAGAATTGATCGTGCCGCTGCTACGGCCTAATATCTCCTTTAACCAGAATGAAACCGAAGCGCGCAGGGCGTTGGCCCGGGAAGACGTTAAACCCGTCCTGATCCAGGTTAAGAAAGGCGAGATGATTGTCCGTGAAGGCGATCGTATCACACCGGATCAGCTGAAACGGCTTGGCGCGCTGCAGGATGAAAACAGCGCCGGTACTCTCTGGCGAAAGGCCTCTGGCATCCTACTCAGCTGCTTTATCCTTATCTACTTTGTGCATACCTTTGCCCGTCGGAATATTCGAAAATACCAACCGGAAAATCGTGATCTGCTCTTTTTGGCGACAATCTTTGTCGTCCAGATCCTGGCCTTGAAGGTTTCGATCTTTATCGCAACCGCCTTGGGAAGTGCTTTCCCCTACGTGGAACAGAACGCATATTATTACCTCTTCCCCTTTGCCGTTGGTACCATGTTGGTACGCGTGGTCCTGAATTCAGAGGTCTCCCTGGTTTTTGCCATCCTCTCTTCGATCCTCACCGCGGTTCTTTTCGGCAACAGCTTCGCCGTTTTGATCTTCGCTTTTCTGACCAGTCTTTCGGGCGCGCACTGGGTGCGTCATGTCACCGAACGCTCCTCTCTGTTCCGGGCCGGACTGCGCCTGGGACTCTTTAACTCAGTTCTGCTGTTTGCGCTGCATTTGACGACTAGCAGGCCCTTCGATCTGCAATTAATGTACAAGCTGGGGTTCGGCTTTACCGGTGGTCTGGCTGCTGCGGTGATGGTGACCGGGATTGTCCCTTTGGTTGAATCTCTGTTTCGCTATACGACCAATATCAAGTTGCTTGAACTGGCCAATATGAACAACCCGCTCTTAAGGGATCTGATGGTGCAGGCTCCGGGGACCTACCATCATTCCATTATCGTCGGCAACCTTGCCGAAGCGGCCGCGGAAAATATTGGCGTTAACCCCTTGATGGTACGGGTCGCGGCTTACTATCACGATATTGGCAAGATCAGAAAGCCTCAGTATTTTATTGAGAATATTGGCGCCCAGGAGAATCGACACGATAAGCTGGCGCCCTCCATGAGCGCGCTGATCTTAATGGCGCATGTTAAAGATGGCGTCGAGATGGCTCGGGAAAGTCGCCTGGGGAAGGCCCTGACGGATATTATTCGTCAACATCACGGTACCAGCCTGATGAAGTTCTTTTACGATCGGGCAAAGAGCAAGGCTGACCCCGAGGTTGAGCAGATTGACGAGCGTGATTATCGCTATCATGGGCCCAAACCGCAGACCCGGGAGGCAGCTTTGATCATGCTTGCTGATGCGATTGAGGCTGCCAGTCGAACCCTGACTGATCCGACTCCGGCACGTATCCAGGGGATGGTGCAGAAAATTATCAACAATATCTTTATTGACGGGCAACTCGATGAGTGCGAATTGACCCTGAAGGATATTGACAATATTGCCAAAAGCTTCAAGTTGGTCCTCGGTGGTATCTTCCACTACCGAGTCGATTATCCGGAGCCTGTCAGCAAGGAACGTAGCTTAGAGAAACCCACCGGGAGTTTAAATGAAGATCGCGATAGAAAATCAACAGAAGAGCCAAAAGATCAACAAGATTCAACTGCGAAAGGTAGCACAGAGGATCTTAGGCGCCTCGGCATGTCCTGAGGCTCATCTTTCGATTCTGATTGTTGATGATGCTTCTATCCAGGAGATTAATCGCGACTACCTGAACAAGGATCGACCCACCAACGTTATTTCGTTTGCCATGCAGGAAGGTGAGGGGGGAGGCGTCCAGCCCGATCTGCTCGGTGATGTGGTTATCTCTGCAGAAACCGCCGCGCGCGATGCCTGTGAGGCGCAGAATTCGTTTGAAAGTGAACTGTATTTCCTGCTGCTCCATGGTATCCTGCATTTGCTCGGTTATGACCACGAGCGTGGAACCGAAGAAGATGCGAAACTTATGGAAGCCAGAGAACGAGAAGTCTTTACCTTGATCCGTGAGGAGTTTCTTGCTGAATGAAGGCTGAGCCTACCAAGCCCAAGGGGTTTATCGGTAGCCTTAATTGCGCGATCGAGGGCATCCTCTGGGCGGCTAAGACACAGCGCCATATGCTTTTCCACCTGGTTGCGGCCATACTGGTTCTTATCGGTGCTCCGGTCTTACACCTTACTCTGTACGAGTTTGCCCTGCTGGCCCTGGCCATCACCCTGGTGCTGTTTGCCGAACTGGTGAACACGGCGATCGAAGTGGTGGTCGATCTGGTCTCCCCCGATTTTCATCCCCTCGCCCAGCGCGCCAAAGATGTTGCCGCCGGTGCTGTGCTTCTTGCCAGTGTCGGCGCGTTGGTGCTTGGTTACCTGGCGGTGTCGAGGTTTTTCTATACGGACGGAGCGAGTGCCAGCCACGAGTTCATGCGTTCTACTGGTAATGTAGCGATTATCTCCGTAGTCGTGGTCGTGCTGCTGGTCATTCTGGCCAAGGCCCGTGTGGGCAAGGGCACGCCGTTGCACGGCGGTATGCCAAGCGGTCATGCCGGAGTGGCTTTTTCCATCGCCACCT
>JAOUDB010000446.1 GCA_029859485.1 Desulfuromonadales bacterium
CGCTGCGCTTGGCATGTTGTGCTAGAAAGCTTTTACGGGCCATTTTCTGGCAACCAGACTTTTGATGCCTACACTACCCCCGTAGTTGACGAGGCCCTTTTGAACCTCTCCCACAGTGGTTCACTGGGCACACATCTCATTACGTCACCTTCCTCTAAAAACCCCTGACGGGAGGCCCCCTGAAACAGGCCGGTTTCTCCGCCCCCCGCAACCTGTTAATTCCACAGACATGTGGAAAACATATATGCCCTCAGCCAGTAGAAGGCGTTTTTGCATACTTTTGCCGCCGGGTAAAAGTATGGCGTCTGGCGGTGCGCTAACCGCCGGTTCTGCTTTTAGCCTTTCAAAAGACAAACGACAGCAGATTAAAGATCTGTTGTCGTATATCCATTTGAAACCACTTACACAATCCTGAACTTTGTCAGCAGCCTGCTATCTTCTCAAAAAGAGTGTAAAGGAAAGAGTTCAGGCTACTCCAAAGATTCAGCCAACAGCTGAATCGTGTGCATCGCCCGCACATCAATCTCTTGCTTCTCAAGTCCACCGCGCAACTGCATCATGCAGCCAGGGCAATCCATGGCAACGCAGGTCGCACCGCTCTTTTCAATATCCTTGACCTTGTCACCCAGGATCTGCTTGGAAATGTCGGGGTGGCTGGTCAGCGAATAGGAACCTCCAAAGCCACAACAGCGGTCAGCATGTTCCATCTCGACCAGTTCCCGTCCGGAGGTCGTCAGCAACTCACGCGGCTCTTTCCAAACTCCGGCGCCACGTTTGAGATGGCAGGAGTCATGATAGGTGACCTTCTCGGCAGCAGAGAGCCCCTTGAAAACCTCGGCGGCACCAAGCTGGTTGACGATGAAGCCGGCCGCATCGACGGTGATTTCGGCCAGGTGCTCTGCCTTGGCGGCCCAGACAGGGTTGTCCTTGAGGAATTCGACAAAATCCCGCTGCAGCGCCATGGTGCAGGTCGGGCAGGTGGTAAGGACGAAATCAGGATCATCCTTGAGCATCGCGGTGATATTCTGCTCGGCCAGCGCAACGGCGGTTTCCTTGTCTCCGGAGTAAAGAGCCGGCACGCCACAGCAGTTCTGATCGAGGGGATAAGAGACCTCGACATCCAGTTTATTCATCACCTTGATCAGGTCGATGCCGAGCTCCGGATAGAGGAAATCATTAGCGCAGCCGCCGAAGAGCGCGACCTTGTATCGCGGCTTTTCGATCTTCTGCGGAATCTTCGACCACTGGTCGCGCAGCGATTTTTCGGCAATGGCCGGCAATGTGCGCCACTCGGTCAGTGAAGAGAAGAACAATGGCAGATGACGAATCGTACGATTGCCGCCGGTGACCGGTTTCTGCAGCAGGGAGGCCGCGCGGATCAGGCTGTGGAAGAGCTTGCGGTTACGCATCACCTTTCGGAAGACGATCGACTTGCCAACCCCGATGCCTTCTTCGTGGCCGATGGTCTCACGCAAACTGAGAATAATGTTTTCGAGATCAATATTCGAGGGGCAGACCGTGACGCACGCACGGCAGCCGATGCAGGCGCGAACAATCTCGGCAGCCTTGTCCAGGCCGTGGAAGAAAGCGGTCAGAATGATACCGATCGCACCGATGTAGACATGACCAAACACATGGCCGCCGACGGTCTGGTAGACCGGGCAGACGTTCGCACAGGCACCGCACTTGATGCAACGTAAAGCATCACGACATTGCGGCGACTCGGCCAGTGCGCTGCGGCCATTGTCTAGCAGCACCAGGTGCAGCTCTTTGTCATCGTCACCGCAGGGGACCGCACCGCGGATCCAGGTGATATACGAGGTCAACAGTTGACCTGTTGCGTTCTTCGGCAGGGTGCGGATGATCGTCGCCGCATCCTCGAGGGTCGGCACGATCTTTTCTATGCCAAGCAGGGCGACGTGAATCTTCGGCAGGGTCGATACTAGCCTCGCATTGCCTTCGTTGGTGACCAGGGCGATACCACCGGTTTCAGCCACTGCGATGTTGGCCCCGGTAATCCCCATGTCTGCATCGAGGTAGCCCTGGCGCAACTGCTCGCGAGCGACCTGTACCAGATGCTCAATTTCAGCGGGTTCCTCGCTACCGGTCTCCTTGCTGAACAGTTCAGCGACCTCTTCTTTGAACATGTGGATCGCTGGCATCACCATGTGACTGGGGCGTTGACCGGCGAGTTGAATAATCCATTCACCAAGATCGGTCTCAAGCGCCCTGACACCCGCGCTCTCCAGGGCCTGGTTGAGATGCGTCTCCTCACTCGCCATGCTCTTGCTCTTGGTCACCAGCTTGACCCCTTTTGTACGGGCCAGGTCAGCAATATATTGATTGGCATCAGCGGCAGTTTTGGCTAAATAAACTATCGCACCAGCCGCTTCGGCATTCGTGATGAACTGGTCAAGATACTGCTGTCGATGCGCGGCCACCTCATCCTTGCAGTCGGCGATCTCCTGGCGGAGAGCCTCGAAATCATAATGGCTGAATGCTTTTTCGCGGGCGAGCAGAAAGGCATCGCCGAATTTGTGCAGGGCATCCTGCAACTTCGGCGTCGCCAGAGCGTGATCGATACGGACCTGATATTCCTTGGCGCGAACTTTACTCATAATGTCATCCCTTAGCGGTCAGGTGAGACCCACTACATTTCCAACGGATTATCGGAGAGGCCGGAGAAGAGCAGGATATGCAGCTGCTTCGGGCCATGGACGCCGATCGTCAGCACCCGTTCGATATCCGCGGTGCGGCTCGGCCCGGTGATATAGGCCAGGTAGTTGCGTGGGCTGTTCTGGTGAAACGTCCGCAGATAGGGGACCGCAGCCAGATCGTCTTCGAGAATTTTGGCCGGGTCTAGCAGCACCACGTGATGTTCCGGCAGGGTGGTTGCCAGGCGGATGTCTTCGCTGGTGCTTTCCAGCACCACAGTGCCGGTTGCAGCAAAAGCGAAATTGGCCCCGGTCACACCGACGGCGGCCGTGGCAGCGCCCTGACGCAGATCATTTTCCACCAGCGTGACTCCGGCTGCCTTGAAAGTGGGAACCAGGTCA
>JAOUDB010000448.1 GCA_029859485.1 Desulfuromonadales bacterium
TTGAGCAGTTTATGAACATCATGTCCTGTCCGAGCTGTGATGGTGCCAGGCTCAAACCGGAAACCCTCTGTGTGCGTGTTGCCGGGCAGAATATTCAGCAGATAACGGCACTGAGCGTAAGCGACGCAGAAGCGTTTTTCGCCGAAATCGAGTTGCCTGCCAAAGAGGCGGAAATCGCTCGCCGGGTCCTGAAGGAGGTCCGGGAGAGGCTCTCTTTTCTGATTAATGTCGGGCTCGATTACCTGACCCTCGACCGTACTTCGGGCACTCTTTCCGGGGGGGAAAGTCAACGTATCCGTTTGGCAACCCAGATCGGTTCCTCGCTGGTCGGGGTGCTCTACATTCTCGATGAACCTTCGATCGGATTGCACCAGAGGGACAATCGACGGCTGCTGGAGACATTAAAGCGCCTGCGTGATCTGGGCAATACCGTGCTGGTCGTTGAGCATGACGAGGAAACCATTCTCGAAGCGGATCATGTCATCGACATGGGCCCGCATGCCGGCCGCCATGGTGGTGAGGTGGTCGCCCAGGGCACGCCCCATGAGATTCTCGAACATCCCGAGTCTCTGACCGCAGCGTATCTCTCCGGTCGTCTGACCATCCCTTTGCCGAAAGAGAGGCGTAAAGCTTCAGGGCTGCTCAGTATCAAGGGTGCCCAGGCCAACAACCTCAAGAATATCGATGTTGATATCCCGCTGGGGGTTATGACCTGTGTGACCGGTGTGTCCGGTTCCGGCAAGTCGTCGCTGGTGCTCGACACCTTGCACAAGGCCCTCGCTCAACGCCTCTATCGCTCGCGGGAACGTTCCGGGCCGGTTCGTGTCATCGAAGGCTTGGAGCTCCTGGATAAGGTCATTGATATTGATCAGTCACCGATCGGTCGCACCCCACGTTCCAACCCAGCGACTTATACCGGCATCTTCACCGATATCCGAGATCTTTTCGCCAAGCTGCCGGAAGCGAAGATGCGTGGTTATAAACCTGGGCGCTTTTCTTTCAATGTCAAAGGGGGCCGTTGCGAGGCTTGTCAGGGCGATGGCATCCTGCGTATCGAGATGCATTTTTTGCCTGATGTTTATATTCAGTGTGAAGCTTGTCAAGGTGCCCGTTATAACCGGGAGACGCTGCAGGTCAAGTACAAGGGTAAAACCATTGCCGATGTGCTTGATATGACCGCCAACCAGGCGGTGGAGTTCCTGGCAAATATTCCGCGCATCAAGCGCAAGCTGCAAACCTTGCGTGATGTTGGTCTTGGTTATATCAAGCTAGGGCAGAGTGCTACGACCTTGTCAGGCGGGGAAGCGCAGCGCGTCAAGCTGGCCAAGGAACTGGGCAAACGTTCGACCGGCCGGACCATTTATATCCTCGATGAACCTACTACTGGCCTGCATTTCGATGATATCAGTCGCCTGCTCAGTGTTTTGCAGCGATTGGTTGAGTCTGGTAACAGCGTTGTGATTATCGAACACAACCTGGACGTGATCAAAACCGCAGATCATGTTGTCGATCTCGGTCCCGAGGGTGGGAGTCGTGGTGGTGAACTCCTCGTCTGTGGGACCCCTGAAGAGGTGGCGCGTTGCGCGAAGTCCTATACGGGACGCTACCTACGTTCTTACCTGGAGCTCTGATCTGCACAGGGTAACGATGAAAATGAAAACAGCCGACAAGGAAACCCCTGGCGGCTGTTTTTGTAAGCTTCTTGTTAAAATCAGCGTTTCGGGCTGATATCGCGCACTTGGGAAACGTTGACCATATAGTGAGCTTCTTCATTCTGGAGCAAGAAAAAACCTTCCATGGCATTGATAAAATCAAACAGGCGGTTGCGCCCTTCCGGCATCTCTATCAGCAGTGTTCCTCTAAGCTGCTCTCCGCCGACAAACTTGATCTCCACGTCTTCGCGATCACCCAGTGAAAGATATTCTTCTTTTTGCTCTGGAGGCTCAAAGCGGATGTGGGTGATGGTCTGCTTGTTGGTCACACAGAATTCTCCGCCTTCACTGCGGAAAGGGAAGAAGTCGCCATGTTCCTTGAGTAAGTCGAGCAACGTCTGTTGGCCCATGTGGCTATAGGCGGCGGCGCTCAGAAAAACGACGCCCTTCATAATGGAACCATCCGCTTGAAAGATAACAACGGGCAGCTCAGATTTTTCGACACGGTAGACAGACATGCTGTGGCTCCTCAGCAAACATCATAAAAAGTCGTAAGTCATTGACATGTTCAATGTTATCGATAATATTGATCTGCTTTTATGTTTGTCAAACTTTATTATTCAAAGGAGAGAATAATGGCTGAAATGAAAGGAAGTAAAACCGAAAGTAACTTGTATGAGGCGTTTGCGGGAGAGTCGCAGGCAAACCGCAAATACCTGGCGTTTGCCGAAAAGGCCGATGCTGAAGGGCAGAAACAGGTTGCTAAACTCTTCCGCGCGGCAGCGGCGGCGGAAACAGTTCATGCTCACGCTCATCTCCGGGTTGCTGGTGGCATCAATGCCACAGCGGATAACCTCAAGGAAGCGATCGCCGGTGAAACCGAAGAGTTCATCAGTATGTATCCAAAGATGATCGAAGAGGCCATCAGCGAAGGCCAGGAGACTGCTCTGCGCAGCTTCAAGTTTGCCAACGACGTTGAGAAAGTACACGCCGGTCTTTACCAGAAGGCCTTCGATAACCTAGGCAATAACGAAGAGGTTGATTACTACGTTTGCAAAGTTTGCGGCAACACCATTGAGGGCGAGCCCCATGGCCCCTGCTCTGTCTGTCAGGCCGGGCCGGTAGCCTTCTTCAAGGTCGATTGATCTTCATCCCCGATGTAAACTAGAAAGCCGGGCCATGAAGGTCCGGCTTTTTTTTTTGACAAAGATCAGCTCCGGGTGGTAACGGACTGGAAATTTAACAGATAAATGTTTATCCTGACCTTGGAAGTTTTAAACAGAGCGTCTTTGCTTCTGATATGGATTTTGATGAGGTGTTCCGATGGAAAAGTGCCCGGTATGTAAAGAGATGACGCGTGGTAAGAACTGGTGTGATTCCTGTCACACTGTGTTTGTCTGCC
>JAOUDB010000051.1 GCA_029859485.1 Desulfuromonadales bacterium
CTGCTCTACCAACTGAGCTAAGGCGGAATAAACAGAGCCAAACTAAATTTTTAATTATACATACGCCATAAAACTGGGCATGAAGGACGTTTTTATACACCTTGAAAAAATTTGTGTCAATACATTTGTGACCCTATTCCGTAGAGACGTGGATAAGGTGGAAATACGACTGCTGATATTAAGAAACCCCCGCATTTAAAATGCGGGGTTATCATTGGTTTGAGCTGACGGCATTGCCGTCGATTATTTGTTTCTGCTCGCTATCTTCTTAAACTCCGCTCGAAGCGCTTACCATCATTCTCTCTGTTCTGCCTCTTCACCACTATTCGTATTGTCGACCTGCTGGTGGACCAGGTACATGCCGACCAGGCGGGCCACCAGGATAGTCAGGTATACCTGTCCGATAATGGCTTCGAAAGTGGCAAAAGTCTGCGCCTCCGTGGTCACAGGGGACATATCGCCGTAACCGACCGTAGTAATTGTCACCAGGCTGAAATAGAAAAAGGGGAAGAACTCCCGGGAAAGCCAGAGATGCATGCGCGCTTGTCCCTGGGTGAAAGAAAAGGACCCCGGGACCATGACTTCAATCAGTAAAAAGATGTACCCCCAGATCACAGCAAGCATCAGGTAGACACAAACCGACCCGGCCAAGGTGTCACCACTTACCTCGCGACCGCGAAACAGGTCGATCAGAATAGTCAAGGCAACCAGAACCATGAAGATGACGCGGCAAGCGATGCCACTGAAGAATAAGACTTCATTGCCTGTAACAGCACCCATTACATTGAGCACAAGGCTGACCAGGAGCAGGAGCACTTCAAAACCGAGCAGGCTCTTTTTGATTTCGATTGCGCGTAGACCGGTAAAGAGAACTATGACGAACATCATCTCGAGAAGATATTTGCCAAGTTGCGTATCAACCGCCGGCTGCATCACCATCAACAGGATCAATGCAATCAGCAGGCTGCCATAGCGGCCCAAAATAAAGGTCTTGAAGCCGAAAGTGTAATATTTCATGAAATTCCTACATCTTCCCTTTTCTCAAGGGCCGACCAGGCATGCTCAGCAAAACCAAGCCCGGCTTCATTGTAAAAATTAAAAGCCGCGTGAACACCGGCCTCACGTAACTCCTCAACCTGATCGTCAAAGAGTGCTGTAGCCGCAAGCATGCCCGCGTAGCCCTTCTCAATCATCTGTTTGGCGACATTCAGATTGGAGACATGCTTAGGCATGGCCAGCATGATCATTCGCGCCTTACGGCCGGGTTGAAGACTGATACGAGACCAAAAATCAGGATCGGTGGGGTCACCATAAACAACCCAGCGTCCTGCTTCCTGGTGCATGCGAACCGTGTCGGCACTGAAATCAAAGCCGATAACAGTGTCACCATACTTGTCATGCAGAAAATCATAGGCCATGGTTCCGAGGCGCCCCATACCAAAGATACCGATAGTCGCATTGCCCGGGTCGATCGGTTGATCATCGGGGTGACGGGTGGGTGTCTCGAACCGTTGCAGCATGTTTCGGTACCGTCCATAGAGCGCGTCCGCGGCCGTGTTCAACGGTGAAGCGATCACAAAGGATATCGCCAGGGCCACGGCAATAATAACCAACCACTCCGGGCTCAGCCAACCATTACTGGAGCCAACGGCCGCGACAATCAAGCCGAACTCGCTGTAGTTGGCAAGGCTCAGTGATGCGAGGAGGGAGGAACGGGCGCGCAGCTTAAAACGGGTCAGCAGGGTGAAGAAGAGTGCCACCTTGAGTGGCACGACCATGACCAGAAGTGCTGCCACGCCAATGGCGGCAAGACTCGGTACTCCGGAGAACCCGATGGACAAGAAGAAGCCGACCAGGAATAGGTCTTTCAGCCCCAACAGAGTCTTGGCCATCTCCGAACTCTTTTCATGTCCGGCCATCAGAACACCCAGGACCAGGGCGCCAAGGTCTGCCTTTAGCCCAACCAACTCAAAACCTGCGGCCCCCACAACCAGAGCTACACACAAGCTGAACAGGAGGAGCAGTTCGCCATGACCGCAGCGATCGGCGAGGCGGTATAGCAGTGGCCTCAGCCCCCACAAGGCCAGTGGGACCAAAAGGGCCCAGGCCGAGGGAATTTTACCGAGGGACACGGTCAAAAAGATCACAGCAAAGATATCCTGCACGATCAAGATGCCGATAGAGACCTTGCCGTGCATGGCTGACTTCTCGCCTTTTTCTTCGAGAATTTTGACTGCGAAGACTGTACTGGAAAAGCTTAAAGCGAAGGCAAGCAGGATAGCTAGAGGGAGATCAAGGGCAGCAAAAAAAGGCAGGCCTGTCCGGCCGAGCAGAAAGATTCCAGTGCCGAAGACGACAACTGTCGTCAGCATGTGCAGGGAGGCTCCGGCCCAGACCTCAGGCTTAGCCAGGTTCTTGAGCTGCAGTTTCAAACCGATGCTGAAGAGCAGCAGAGTGACGCCCAGGTCGGCGATGACCTGCAGGCCCTCGCCGCCCTCAAAGCCAAGGGCATTGAGAGCGAAGCCGGCGGCAAGGAAGCCGATCAGTGGCGGCAGTCCGACCTGGCGAACCAGGAAGCCAAGAACAAAAGCTATGGTGATGAAGACAGGAGTCATAACACAAGGTTTCGTGGTGTAAGGAGCGAAAGGTGAAAAAGCCAGAAAGCCTTCTTCAACTTTGTGTGGTTATTAAATAATCAAAGCGTCAAACGAAAAAAAACTTCCGGCCACGTGTCACGCCCTTTTCATGTTTATTTGTCAGAGTGCATACTCAGTGTAATAATGAGCCACACGGCCAATCGCCAGAATGTAGGCGGCTGTGCGCAAATCAGGGACGTCATCGCGAGAATGCCAAATTTCGCGAATCTCCTGGTAGGCTTCGCACATGGTGTCTTCCAAACCCGAACGCACCAGGTTTAGTTCGTCGGCTTCCTTCTTAAAACCCTGACGCATCTTTTCCGGGAATTGGGCACCCATAGCTTGCTCTAGCGCAGCTATGGCTGAATCAGATCTGGCCTGCAGGAATCGGCGTCCCATCTTGCCAAACCGCATATGTGCAAGATTTTTGGTCCACTCAAAGTAAGAGACTGTCACTCCGCCAGCATTGGCATACATGTCCGGGATAATGATCTTGCCGCGTTTACGCAAGATCTCGTCTGCCTCGGCGGTAACCGGACCGTTCGCAGCCTCAACGATCAGGTTGGCCTTGATCTTCTCTGCATTGCCTTCATGAATTTGGCTCTCCAGTGCCGCCGGCACCAGGATCTCGCAATCAGCTTCAAGCAGGGAGTTCCCATCTGCAACGTATTCGGCATCAGGATATCCCTTAACGCCGCCATTCTCCCGAAGATAAGCAGAGACGCTTTCAACGTTCAGGCCCTTCTCGCTCCAAAGACCGCCGTCCCTTTCGATGATACCGAGGATTAAACAGCCGTCCTCCTCCTCAAGAAATTTGGCAGCATGGTAGCCAACATTGCCGAGGCCCTGCACAACCACACGCTTTCCGTTCAGGCCAGGCGGCAGGTTGGCTGCATTAACATCTTCGGTATGACGGAAGAATTCCTGCATGGCGTACTGCACGCCGCGCCCTGTGGCTTCAGTCCTGCCATCTATCCCGCCCATCTCGGGGGGTTTGCCGGTAATGCATGCCGCGGCATCGATATCTTCTGGGTGCAACGTGCGGTAGACATCAGCCATAAGAGCCATTTCACGCTGGCCGGTCCCCATATCCGGAGCCGGCACATTCAGAGCGGGGCTCAGGTAGCCTTTTTTCTCTAATTCGAGGGCAAACCGGCGGGTGATTGCATCAAGGTCTTCGCGGCTATAATCTCGTGGATCGAGGCAGAGACCACCCTTGGAACCACCGAAGGGAACATTGACGACCGCACACTTGAAGGTCATCAGTGCAGCCAGCGCCTCGACTTCGTCTTGGTTGACTGCGGTGGCAAAACGGATGCCACCCTTTGCTGGCAGTCGGTGCTCACTATGGGTGGCACGCCAACCTTTGAACACCTTATATTCGCCCTTGATTTTAACCTGAAAACGAACCTGGTAAACAGACCGGCATTCACCCAACAGTTCAGCAATCCCTGGAGGCAGGTCCGTCCGTGAGACGGCAAAATCGTACATTCGTTTGACACTGTGCATGAAACTTGGATGTTGGTCAGCAGACATAACACTCTCCATCAGTTACGTGGTTGCAATCATATCCAGGCACGGCCTTATCAATTCATGAATATAAGACCGTGCATTACTCCCTCAAGCTTACTTCATGCGATAAAATGCACAAGCTACTGGTAATGGTTTTTTACTGTAAAGCTTTGTAATTACAGCCTCTTGAATTGAACAGGTTCAATCTCAAGAATGACGAAAAACAGGGCAGGCAACTTAAAAAGTAGCCTGCCCTGTTTATTTTTTTAGCTTCTGCTACAAATTCCTGGACCCGAGACCTTAACTGCTTTTTTCGGGCGACGGCACCTTGAAGAATATGCAGTAGAGCACTGGCACGACAAGCATGGTCAGAACCGTACCGAAAGCTAGGCCGGCCATAATGGTGATTGCCATGCCGACCCAGAAGACATCCTGCAGCAGAGGCACAACGCCAAGCACCGTAGTCGCCGCTGCCAGTACGACTGGTCTCAAACGAGCCAGGGCTGCGATTACCACGGCGTCGTACTGTTTCATGCCATCAGCCAGATTGATATTAACTTCGTCAAGCAAGACGATGGCGTTCTTGATCATCATCCCCATCAAGCTCATAGCGCCGAGCAGGGCCATGAAACCAAAAGGCGCCTGAAAAGTCAGCAGACCTGTCGTAATGCCAATCATGGCAAAAGGTACGGCCAGCATAATCACGATTGGTGGACGGAAGGCATTGAACAGAGCCACCAGGATAAAGAGGATAACCGCAAAAGTTGGGACAAAACCAGGAAGCAAAGCTTTTTGTGATTTTGCCGAATCCTCAGTGGTCCCGCCCCATTCAGCCTTGTAGCCAGGTGGCATTTCGAGGGCCTCGACCTTGGCCTGAATGTTCTGCATTACGGTCGGTAAGGTGACGCCGAGCACCGGGTTTGCCTGTATGGTCACAGTGCGACGGCGATCGCGACGCCAGATCCGGGTCTCCTCCCAACCCATTTCAACCCCATCCGTTACCTGGGCAATCGGAACCGTGTCTGTGGAGAGTCCGGGCTGGACCTGCAGAACATCTAACGAGGCAAGATTTGCACGATCGTCTTCAACGTGACGTAAAACGATCGGCCACAGTTCGTCATTCTCACGATATAGGCCAATCGGGAGGCCATCGTAAGCGCGCTTGGTGGCATTGGCCACATCTTCGCGGGCAACCCCGGCGTACTGAGCGCGCTCCTGGTTATAAACTGGAACCATCTTGGGAACTTTTTGGCGCCAGTCCAGCTGCATGGCACCAGCGGTTGGTTCTGCTCGCAGAATGTCGAGGACTTGCTCTCCTAGACCACGAAGCACTTCAATGTCAGCGATTGCCGGGCCACTGATGCGGTACTGGAACTGCCAGGTCTGGCCCGGGCCAACATCGAACTTGCGCATTGGCACCATTGAGTCGGGGTAATTTTCAGCCAGCCACGGAGTCATATCCTTAATCAGACCGTCAATTTCTCGGAAATCATGGAGATTGACTATCAGCTGGCCATAGGCTGGATTCGCCGATTCTGGCTCCACGGGAAGATAGAAACGCGGTGGCCCTGCGCCAATAAATGACGCAACATTATCGACTCTCTCATCGGCAAGGAATTTTGCCTCCAGACCCGCCAGATCTTCGGCTGTTGTCTGGATACGAGTTCCCTGGGGAGCGTAGTAGTCAACCATGAACTTGCTCATCGACGACGCGGGGAAAAACAGCTGCTCGACATAACCAAAGCCCACGAAAGAAGCAACCAGGCAGCCGACCATGACTGCAATAAAAAGGAGTCGTAAGCGGATGACTTTCTCCAACAGGCCGCGGAAGATTTTGTAGAACTTGCTGCCGAAGGGATCGTGCCCCTCTTCCCGAGGTTTGGGATCGGGCAACATATCAATACATTTGAGAGGTGTCAGGGTCATGGAGATAAACCAACTGACTACCAGAGAGATGCCAACCACGGTGAAGAGAGAGAGGCAGTACTCACCTGTACTCTCCTTTGAGCCACCGATCGGATAGAAGGCCATAACAGCCACGACCGTCGCACCCAGCAGTGGCATGGCCGGAGACCCGGCGGATTCAATCGCCGCCTTGATTTTATCCATGCCCTGTTCTCGTCGGACCGTAAATCCTTCAGCGACAACAATTGAATTATCCACCATCATGCCCAGGCCAATGACCAGGGCACCAAGGGACATACGCTGTAAGTCGATCCCCATCATCGCCATGACAATAAAGGTACCAAAAATGGTGAGAACCAGATCAATACCAATCAAGGTGCCCATGCGCCAGCCCATGGCCAGGGCCAGCACAATAAGAACGATGATGACGGCCTGTGCAAGATTGACAAAAAACCCGTTAACAGAGTCAGCAACCACATCCGACATCCAATGGACATGGTGAATCTCCATACCAACAGGCAACTCTGCTTCAAGCTCGTTCATCCGGGTGTCAACGTTGCGGCCGACATCGACGATATTCGCTCCACCTATATTAGTAATGGAGATCCCTAAGGCAGGTTTACCATCAAGACGCATCATAGTTGGCGGAGGGTCAGCATAACCTCGCTTGATCGTGCCGATATCTCGAATACGAATCAGCTCATCGCTTGAGAGGAGCGGTTGCCCTTGTTCAAGGCTCTGCAGACTGTCCATCAGGGAGGGGTGAATGGCCAGCTCTTCGATGTCTTTCGGGGAGCGGAATTCTCCAGTCGGTGCAAGGCGTACGCGTTTCTGCTGCACATCAACACTGCCAGCATCCACCATCATATTCTGTTCCTTCATGGTGGAAATAATGCTCTTGTCAGAGATCCCAAGCTGGCTCAATTGGGTCTCGGAGGCTTCAAGATAGATGACCTTGGGCTGGGTGCCCCAAAGCTCGACCCTGGCGACGCCTTCAACCAGACTCAATTCCTTCCTGAGGTCCTTCGCAGTCTCTTCCATTTCGGCATAGGTAAAACCATCGCCGGTGATCGCCATCACCAAGCCATAGACATCACCGAAGTCATCATTAATGACTGGCCTCTCACAGCCTGGCGGCAGGGACTCCTCGACATCGCGAATTTTGCGTCGCATCTCATCCCAGATTTGCGGTAGCTGGTCAGACCAGTATTGCGTACTGATATTGACCCAGATCTGCGAATATCCTGGCGCGGAAAAGGATTTGATATAGTCGAGGGTCTTTAGCTGCTGAAGGGCAACTTCGATGCGATCCGTCACCTCAAGTTCAACTTGCTCTGCACTGGCCCCCGGGTACTGAGTCAGGATGACGGCCGTCTTGACGCTGAAGTCAGGGTCTTCAAGCTGTCCGAGCGACAGGAAACTGGCAATACCCCCAACAATAAGGAGGACAGTTATAAAGTAGGTGACGGCTTTTTTCTCAATGGCTATTTTGGCAAGATTCACAGACGAATCTCCTATATGTCAGGGTCTCTAATTGTGCATCAGGTTACTTAAGGATGCGAACCTGTTGCCCCTCAACAAGCAGGTTGGCTCCAGCGGTGGCAATTGTTTCACCCTTTTCAAGGCCAGTCACCATAGCGCCATCCTCAGTCAGGTTGATGAGAACAACCTCTCTCTTGTTGACCTGATTATTACTCTGGTCAACCACCCAGACAAAAGTCTTCTTGTTCTCGTCTGAGAAGGTCGCGGTGATCGGAATATCGAACCCGACCATACCAACCTCCTTGGCGATTTCCACAGTTGCGGCCTGATCACCTTTGGCTTTACCGGCCATCCCTGGTAATATTTTGAAATCTTCAGGCTGATTCATAATCAGGGTGACAGGGTAAGTTCGCGTGGTTTTTGAAGCTTCCTTGCCAATCTCTTTGACCTTTGCAGGGACCTGAATGCCCGGATAAGTGTCGAACACCACGTAGGCCCCCCGAGAGCGAATTTTGTCTACATGCTCCATCAGGGTTTCCGGAACCTGCACCGTAAATTCGATGCTGCTGTTATCAAGGACGCGGATGATCTCCTGCTTTGCCTGAACATCTTCAAACTGCTCAACGAACTTTTCTACCACAACACCATCGTAGGGAGCTTTCAGGTAGGTATAACGAAGGTTGTCCGAGGCACGCTCGACCGTAGCTCTGGCAGATTCTACCTGCGCTGCAGCAGAATCTTTTTGCGCCTTACGGGTGTCGACCATCGACTTGCTGACCGCCCCGGGGTCTTTTTCAAAGACTCTGGCAACCCGTGCATATTCTGATTTAGCAAGTTCAAGATCAGAAATTGCCCTACGCAATTGAGCATTTGCATTGTCCAATTCGACCTGATAATCCTTCGGGTCGAGGCGGGCGATTACATCCCCCTGCTTTACCTCGTCGCCAAGGTCAACCGAAATCAAGTTGACGGTCCCTGCAACACGGAAAGACATGTTGGCTTCCTGGGTTGCTGTTGCCTGGCCGGGGAACCAGCGCCCACCAAAGGGTTCAAGGTCCGCGACCTCCATTGCCCTGATCGGTCGGACGTCGTCCTTTTCAATAATTTCCTTGTCACCGCAGGCGACGAGAGAAATAAGAAGTGGGAGCAGGGAAAGAAGTGTAATAATCCGCGTCAATCGATTTTTCATAGCACACCTGATTTCAGCTAATAGTTAAAAGTTAATGTTAAATATAGTGATAAAGGGAGTTGGTGAGAGTGGTAGTGAGGATAGGCAAAAGCCCTCTCACTCCTTCCCTTTCTCCCAGAGTTTCTTACCAATCCGGCCAGCGCCAGTCGGGATCCTCACTGGTCTCGCCAGGTTCTTCTTTCGGTTCATCCAGCAGACCACCCCAGTCAGTACGCTCAGCCATCTCCTGCTGAGTCTCGGGCCTGACAATATTCTGCCCGGCCCGGGCCTGCCAACCGCCACCAAGGGCCTTGTACATACTCACAAGGCTGAGTACCGCCGAGCCTTGGATGCTGGCCAATGAATCTTGATCTAAAGATAACCCTCGCTGGGCATCCAGGACACGCTGGTAATCAGTCAGGCCTTCCCCGTATTGAAGCACGGAGATATCTACGGAGCGTTGGGAAGCCTTGACAGCATCGGCAAGAAAGAATGCTTCCTGCTGTTTTTTCAGGAAGCCAACCATGGCATCTTCAGTCTCCTGCGCAGCAAGGAGGACCGTATTCTGATAGTTCACCACCAATTGCTGGAAACGAGCGTCCTGAACTCGCACCTGGTTTTTGATCCGTCCGTAGTTGAAAAGATCCCAGTTTAATGACGGCCCGGCAAAATACGTCATGCTGTCACTGTCGAAGAGGTCGCTGAAGCTGCTGCTGCCGTTACGTGTCAAAGAGCTTTTGCTGGTTTGTAAACCGATGCTGCCAATCAGGGTGAAGTGAGGGAGTAGGTCCGCCTTGGCAACGCCAATCAGGGAACTCTGGGCGGCCGCCAGAAGCTCCGCCCGACGTACATCCGGACGACGGCGCAGAAGGTCTGCGGGGACCCCAACAGCTACTTTGACAGGGACTTTAGGGATGCCTGCCACGTGTCCGGGTGAATTCAGAGTGGCCCTCAGGTCGCTTGGAGGTTGTCCCAACAAAACACTCAACGCGTTCATGGCTTGCTGATAGCCGAGCTCCAACCGGGGGATTGTCGCGCGTGTGTTGGCGAGGAGTGAGCGCGCTTGATGCACATCCAGTTCAGTGACCAACCCACCTTCGAAACGATTCTCTGCGATCTCCAGTGATCTTTCCTGGATCGCAACACTTTCATCGGCCAGGACAATGCGTTCTTCATTGGTCCGCATCAGGATATACGCCCGGGCAACTTCTGCTGTAAGCGTGATCATGACATCATCATAGTCAGCGATAGCCGCCAGGAACTGGGCATCGGCTGCTTCAACGCCGCGCCTGAACTTTCCCCAGAAATCAAGTTCCCAGGCTGCATCCATGCTCGTGCTCAAATCTTTGAAATGCAGATCCCCTCCGGCACTGTTTGCGGCATTGCGACTGCCACCTACCGCGGCGGCCCCACCTGAAAGCTGTTGCTGTTGAGGATAGAGGTTGCCGGTTGCGATACCGAGCTGTGCCCTGGCTTCCAGGATGCGCAATCCGGCGATCTGCAGAGTGAGGTTCTGCTGATAGGCCTCTTCGACAAGTTCATTCAGAATGGGGTCATTGAAAACCGTCCACCATTCCTCGTGCGGATCTGCCTTGGCCGTTAACTGCGGATCGTCAGGCTTCATCCACGAATCAGCGACCGGGGTCGGTGGCGTGATGAAATCAGGGCCGACCTTAATACAACCGGACGTCAACAGGGTAACGCCCAACATTAAAATTAAAACAAAACGCATGTGTTTCTCCTGAAAATGCAGACATCAGATTGGGTAGCGCCAAGATCAAGCTTTCACAAAAGCTTTGCTGCCCTCTGAAATAACGAC
>JAOUDB010000449.1 GCA_029859485.1 Desulfuromonadales bacterium
GATAAATGTGCGACCACCAGAAGAAACACTGTTGATATCCTCGTACAATTCTTCACGGTGGATTCTCTTTGCGTCATTCTCGCTCTTTTGGTTGTCTTCTACTGTCTCAGCCTTCTCTTCCACTTCCAGACGGGGAATAACGGCTTCCACCGGCGTAACGATCACCCGAAAACCTGGTTGTTGACCAAATCGGTTTTCCATGTAATCCAGTACCGGTTCAGACATCTCTGCATCGAGAAGAAGTTTGACCTCGTTCCAGTTTTTCTCTTCCAGTTCGTAATGCTCAATGATATTGAACTTTTCTGTCAGGTCATCCAAAAGTCCGGAACTGTCTTTGGGCAGGTAAATGTGGGCGAGTCTCAAAGCCATTGAAAAGCCTGTCCTGTGAAAGCAATTTGTAAAAACGATTGATTATCAATCGTTAAAATTGTGTCTTGAAACCGAGCATGGGCCCGCTGAAGTTTATGTCGTCGATAGTGTCACCATCATCACTCTCCCACTCCAGGTGGCGGTAACCCGCAACCACATCAACCTTTTCAAGCCGATAACCGAAACCGGGCCATACCTGCCAGGTCAACTTGCTGTCGCCGGTCCCGACATCGGCATAGCAGGAGAGATACCATTTTTCGCTGACATCAAATAACACCTGGGCTCCAATGATGCCGTCCAGAACATCCCCAGAATCTGAAGCTTTGGTCTTACTTGCCCCAACATCAACATCTAAATCGACATCCACTCTAAAGTAGCGAGCACCAACCAGAAGGTCGAGGCTGGTCATGTCACTCTTCTGGACACGATAGGCGGCAAGCAAAGTCGAGACGAAACCTTCCAGCTTCACATCGACATCAACCTTTTCCGGGACTCCGATAATATTCGCAGTTGAACTGGTTTCTTGATTAATGCTCAGGTAGATGATATCTGCAAGCAGCGTCCACTTGCCTTTACGGGCGGAGATGATGCCCATGAGGCCACCATCAAGATCCTTCACGATGTCAGAGAATGAAACATCGATCTCATCTCCAGCCGAATCCGTCCCTTCTACCCCTGCAGCCCAAAGATAAGCAGCTCCGCCAAACTCCCAGTTCTCGTCGCTGACCTGTGTTTCAGCAATGACGGGAGTTGTTAACGCCAAGGAACAACAGAGAGCTATGGCAAGACTAAAGGCTAAACGTTGTAAATGGTAAATCACAAATCAGTACCTCCAGGCTTTCCACGAAGCCAAATAGAAATCGGTTGTAAAGTCTTTTCGAAGTCGCCCGCGAGCGGACGCGTTGGTTTAAACAGTCCCACGTACAAACTCTATTTAACGGCTTTCGGCTCTGGGAATGTCCAACTTCCATCCAGGATTTCCTTCTTCGGCTTATATAACCTGACGATGTAGTTCCAGCCTGGCACGATCGGCAGGAAGTTCTTCGCCTCGGGGTCGCCACCAAAGTGGATGGTAATGCTGCCGTCTTTGTCTTTCTTTGCAGTGACGTTGTTGTAGGAATAGGCGTTATATTTGTTGATCGGCATCCAGCCCTCTTCGTCGTAAAGGGTCACAGACCAGAAGGCGTCCACCGGCACGTCCTTCGCGGTGAGGGTGTAGGCGGTCTTGCCGTCGTTTTTTTCGGGGACCACATTCACATATGTAGCGGCTTGCGCCGGTAGTCCGCCCCAGCCGAGAGCTGCGCCCAGCATCCAATAAACAGGGTCCAACTCCTCTTTTTTGCCAAACATCTTGGAAGTGTCCGTAACCGTAGAGGCGACCACGTTGATCGTCTCCCGCATCTTCTCCACCTCGTCCTTCTTCCAATCGGGCACCTCGAACTTTCCAAGATCCGCCTGCTCGACGACTACTGCTTCCTGAAGTCGATACGCCTCCTTCATGTCTTCCTCGTCATTCGGATCCGCAAAGGTTCGAATGGTCAGGAGCACATATCGCGTTCCTACCTTTTCTTCTGTCAGGGTGCCGGTTTTGGGGCCGTAGAGCCCCCAGATCGAATGATCCTGGTTCACAATCATCAAGGACTGGTAGCGCCCCTTGGTCTCCGGAAGTGTGATCGTGATCGGAGACGTCAAATCCCAAACGCCGAATGAGTAGAGCGTGTCCCGGTTGCCCCGAACGGTCACCTGGTTCTCTACATCGTAGGGCTTCCGGCTATGGTGGAACTTCCCAAAGCATTTGTAGTTCTCGATGTAGCCTTTCATCTGGAAGTCCGATTCGGCACGGACGTAGTTGTGGGCGGTGACGCTGGGTGCATCCTCAGCATACACCGATGTCAGGGCAAAGATGGTAAGGCATGTCCCTAAAAAGAATGCCTGGAGGGATCGCTTTAATCTGGATTGTGCTCTCATATCTGATTCTCCTGTGTATGACTTTAGCGCCAACAGTGTTGTTCAATGGCCAACTATTTCACCAATTCGATTTCACCGGGGCGCCAGGTTTTCTCAATCCAGGGCTCAAGCGGTCCGTACATCCGCAACGCGACAAACCAGCCTTTGCCCAGCACGGTTGCAAGCCAGTTGTTCTCAAAGCCTTTCGGTGGTTTCGGTGAGAAATAAATATCGTAAGAGCCATCCTCGTTTTTCTTGAGACCTTTGGTCTGGCTGCCGACGGTTGGGAACTTCTGGCTGGTTTGAAGTTGCGAGCGGGTCTGGTTGTCATACATCGTCAGCGCCCAGAACGCCTTGGCTGGAGGATTTGCCGGCAGATTCAGCTTGTACGTTTTACTGCCATCAAAAGGCATCTTGTTTGAATCGACGTAAGCAATTCCGTAGTCCGAACCTACCCCGGCTTTGCTGACCGCCATGGCCGGAGTCACAGCGGTATAGGGGTAATGGAACATCACGCGAGCGTCAGAATTCATGGCCTTGCCGTCTTTGCCGTTAAAAAAAACATTCTTGTCCACCCAACCCATCAGCCAGGCACTGTCTGTGTCCGGATAAATCCTTATCCCCTTCATGGTTCCATCGGTACGAGGGTGCCACACGATGGAACGGGCGGTGGCGTTAGCGATCTTCACTGCATCTGTGAGTATGTTCTTCATGCGTTGATCAGGGTTGAAAGT
>JAOUDB010000052.1 GCA_029859485.1 Desulfuromonadales bacterium
CCGGCAAGGACTGGCCGCTGCTGGAAAAGATCGCCGATGCCGACAAGCCGGTCATCTTCTCGACCGGCGGCCTGACCCTGCGTGATATCGACAACCTGGTCAGCTTTTTCCAACACCGCGGCGTTCACTTCGCCATCATGCACTGTGTCGCCATCTACCCCACCCCCGATCAGAATATGAATCTGAACCAGATTGCCTTGCTGCGCAACAGGTATCCGGGCATTCACATCGGCTGGTCGACTCACGAGACTCCAGAGGACATGGTGCCTGTACAACTGGCGGTCGCACTGGGCGCCGAGCTTTTCGAGAGGCATATCGGCATTGCCATGGAAAAGGCCCCGTTGAACGCCTATTCGTCAACGCCAGAGCAGGTGGCGCAATGGATCGAGACCAAGCAAAGGGCTCAGCTCCTTTGCGGCTCCAAAGAGCGCCAGCCGGCGTCGGAGGCCGAACAGAGCGCAATCGACGGGTTGAAACGTGGCGTCTATGCAAAACACAAAATCCGCAGAGGTTCCGTGATCGAGAGTGACCATATTTACTTTGCAATCCCCTATGTCGAAGGACAGCTTGATAGCGGCAATTTTAAAGCGGGCATCGTCAGCAAAAGCGATGTCGCCGTCAACAAACCGATTTTTGAAGACAAGGTCGCCCTCCCTGGATCAAAGGACGAGATGATAATCAAACATGCCGTTCATGAGGTTAAGGCCATGCTCAACGAGGCAAGAATTCACCTCGGTCCGGAATTCAAGGTTGAATATTCACATCACTATGGCATCCAGAAGTTCCTTGAAACAGGAGCTGTTCTGATCGAATGCGTGACAAGAGATTACTGCAAAAAGCTTGTGGTGCAATTGCCCAAGCAGAAGCACCCTTCCCACTATCATGCGCTTAAGGAAGAGACCTTCCAGGTGCTTTACGGTCAGCTGGAATGTACGGTAGATGGTCGTCACCGCACTCTCTTGCCCGGTGAAAGCGTGGTAGTGTTGCCTGGCGTCTGGCACTCATTCAGAACCGAAGGTGGTGTCATTTTCGAGGAGATTTCCAGCCGTGATCACGACAACGACTCTTTCTACGAGGACAAGAGCATCAACAAGCTGGCCAGGGCCGAAAGGAAAACTGTTGTCGACCACTGGGGGCGCTTTCAGATCAAAGATCAACTCTCTTCAAGCAAGGATTAACCTGGAATTATAATGGCATGATTAAATGCGTAGTCTTCGATTTTGACGGCACATTGGTTGATTCAAACGGCATCAAAAGAGAAGTTTTTTTTGAGATCGTCCGTGATCAGGATCCTGGCGGAGAGATTGTTGCCGGTGTTTTTGAGCGCTGGCCTCTGGCTGACCGCTATGAAAAGACCCGCAGAATTGCCGAAGAGATGAATGAAAGGAAGTTGTTGCCAGCCCATTCATCTACTGAAGAATGGGCTTCCCGACTGGCCAACACATATACCGCAGAGTGCGAAAGTGCCATCACCTGCTGTGCAGAGATGCCCGGCGCAACTGAAACCCTTGATGAGCTATCCGACAAGGGCTTGCTTTTGTTTATAAACTCCGCTACGCCCGTAGAGCCCCTGCGGCGAATTTTGCAATTGCGCAATTGGACTCATTTTTTTCGGGAAGTTTACGGCGTGGAGGCCTCCAAGGCAGAAAACCTTGAAGAAATTGCTTTAACAACGAAGACAAAACCTGCTGAAATAATTCATATCGGCGATCAGTACGACGACAAGCACGGCGCAGAAGAATTCGGATGTCATTTCGTAGCCATGGCCGCCTGCAACTCGGGACCGGTTAATGAACAGAGTACCCTGATCATAAAGGACCTGCGAGAACTGCCTGGTCTGTTAAGCATAATAGACGGAGAGACATCATGATCAAACGACAGCGCATTCTTGTCGTTTGCCCCGCACGAGGGGGCAGCAAGGGAATTCCACATAAAAACCTGCAGCCTTTTCTCGGTGTGCCTTTGGTAGCACGAGTGGGTCACCTTGTCGCCGAAATCCCCGGGATTGATCGGGCGATTGTCTCCACCGATTCAGAAGAGATTGCCTCAGTCGCCAAAGAGTCAGGTTTTGACGTCCCTTTCTATCGGCCAGAAGACCTGTCCGGGGATCGCATCTCCGACCTGGAGGTCTTATCTCATGCCCTCATTGAAACTGAGCGCCTGGACGGAGTCACTTACGATATCGTCGTCATGCTGCAACCAACCTCACCCCTCAGGCAGGCAGAGCATGTCGTGGGTACGATCAACATGCTTATTGATGGCGACTGGGATGCCGTCTGGACGGTTTCCGAAACGGACTCCAAGAATCATCCCTTAAAGCAACTGACCGTTAAGGATGGCCGGCTCGACTATTACGATCCGGCGGGCAAGCAGATCATTGCCCGCCAGCAACTGGTGCCTGTTTATCATCGTAACGGTGTTGCTTACGCTATCCGGCGCAGCTGTCTTCTGGATCAGAAGAGTATCTCGGGAGAGCGGACCGGGGCTTTCGTGCTGGAGGGGGATCTGATCAGTATAGACACCTACTGGGATCTTGAACTGTCAGAACTTCTCCATGCCAGGCAAGAAAAGAGCTGCTGAATCTTCGAGCTTTATTGTTAATCTTCAGTGATGACTTTTCGAGAGTGAGTGCTAATACATGGGCCTCTTCGATAAAAACTTGCCGGGCCGATGCTATGCTGCCCTGTTAAGAAGACTGGCCCCGTTTTACCTGCTCTGGCAAAAAGTCTGCTTGATGACTCAAAGCGAAAACCGGCCAAAAAACATCGTCCTACTTATCACCAGGGGACATGACGTTGAATTGCTTGTCGGCCTCTACCAAAAAGCACAGCGTCGCGAGGACCTCTGCCCCTCGTTATGGCTGGTCGGCAAATGTCTCAGGCGGGAGCCAAAAATCCTGCATATTCTCGAAGAAAAGAATATGCACATTGACTTGGTCATCGACTTTCTTCGCCTTGGCACGGTGATGAAGCGTCTCCTTTCGACCGATGCATTCCTCTCTACCGTAGAGACGACTTCAGCAAGGCATAAATTACCTTACATCATTACCGGGCTCGCAAATGCATTTGGCATTCCAACCTTTACCCTGCAGCATGGCTTTGAGAATGTCGGCCTGACTTACCATGATGATACTCATGGCACCGATGTGAAGTTCTCGTCAAAAACCGTTCTCACATGGGGCCCCAAAGAAGTATTGCCAGTTTGGGTCGCAAAAGAGACTCGCGACAAGTGCATCGCAGTAGGCTGCCCAAAGGACCTTTTTGCAAACGAAAACGTGCTGGCAACGGGAAAAGGCGCGCGACAAATTATAGGTGTATTCGACAACTTGCACTGGCGTCGATACGATGAAAAATATGTCTCAACATTTCTCGAACATCTGGAAGAAACGGCTAGACAACAGAAAGACCTTCATTTCGTCTTGAAGTCACATCCTGAATCCGTCCGTACACGCACCGCGGATCTGACCGCAAGGCTGCGGAGCATGAAGGAGGTCACTGTTGCTGACCTGTCTGGAAAAGAAGAAGAGCCAATGACAACCCCTTGGCTGTTGACTCATGCCCTGGGAGTGATTACAACCCCGTCGACCATTGCTCTGGACGCTGCCCTGGCCAAGGTTCCGGTCGCTGTAACCAGGTACGGACTGGACCTGGATTACTATACGCCGTTAAGCCTTATCGACAGCCTTGCTGACTGGCAATCATTCACCACTCGGCTTAAAGATAATATCGGCAACAATCAGCTGAAACTGCATGGAGAAGAATTCCTGAGCAAGGTGCTTGTTGCCGGTGATTCTGCAACCAAGATACTTGATGTCATGGTCAGGTCGACAAAGGGTAGAAATCAGGAATAAACAGATTGTAAAGACATTCCACAAAAGACCTTAGAAGCAGGCCTCTTATTATGAAGTTCATAAGAAAATGTATCTCATCTCTCGGCTTTACTCAGGGGCGGGAGACCAAAGATGATTACAGATCACCTCCCTTTGCAAAAAAAACGAGATTAGACAAAAAACTGAGAGTGCGTATTTTAGGAGATCACTCCAAGCTCCATTGCGGCTGCAAGGCCGTTATTGACGCTCTGGAGAAAACCTCTCGAGATAGAGGCTGGGAAGTTGTTGGAAGCTATCAGCCTTATGATGTTCTGATCGTGAATGGTGAAGGCTCAATGCATAACTCACGCAAGACATTTTTAAAAAAAATGTCGGTTCTGCAAAAAGCCGTCGACAGTGGAATTCCTGCATTTTTACTGAACACTGTCTGGCAGAACAACTCACACGAATACGACCAAACACTCCAGAAGCTTGCCGGGATCACGGTTCGTGAGGAGCTTAGCCAGCGAGAGCTGCTTGGAAAACACAAGGTCACCGCGGAACTCGTTATCGATGCCTCGTATTTTGCACCGATCGACAACACAGCAGAAGTCATTAACTTTCACGGCAGCCCCATCAAAACCGATTTTTATTATCCCGACAGTCAGTCGTGGGCTCAAGACCTGGATCTGTTCGAAACCATTCCTTACATTTCACTGGACAACATCAGTTGGAGTTCACTTGTTCTGTCATTGAAGACATCCGCGTATTTAATCACAGGCCGTCATCACGCCATCTATGCAGCCTGCAAGGCGGGCGTACCATTTGTGTGTTCGACAAGCAACACTCATAAGATCACGGGCCTTATCTCATCTTCAGGTGCCAAAATCCCTGTTGCGGAGCACCCATCGCAGATTCCAGCGCTGATATCTCGAATCAACACTTTGGGGCCAGAATATGAAAAACTGTTTGACTGGATGGCAGCTCAAGACCCTGACAAACTTATTCCTGAGCTTTAAGTATTGACACAAAGTCACTAGAAAATATTGCTTTTATTTCAGGCTCGCAGACAAGGCGATCATGGCAGGCTCAAGCTTGAGGGGTCCGATCTTAGGGACTTTTTTCGCCTTCAGGTGAAGGGCCGATGCGACGTAATAGAAGAATGCAAAGACTCCCCTTTCAGTATCCGTCCAGGAGAAGTTCTGCATCAACTTCGGGTAAATTTCTGCAAAACCACGGTCGTCTTTTGAATAATAAAAAGCCAAATCCCAAATTCTGACCCCGTACGTATAGTACTGCAAATCGATAACCTTGAAGTTATCCGCACTGTCAACCATGATGTTTTGTGGTTTGAAATCACCATGAACCAAGCCGTTTAGGGAAGAAATATCCTGTTCTTTTACGCGCTCAAAAAATCTTAAGAAGAGATTGCTAGTCTGCCCATAGAGTCCCATCGACAGCATGTATTCTCGCTCCTTCAGGAATTGCATCGCAAACATCTTTGCACTGGCAGTCTCCAGCTGGCTGACCAAATTCCGCAGAACTGCCTTGATCTTTGTGTCCCCTTCCAATTGACAAATCAACGACTTGGCGCACCTGTCGGGAGACAGTTCCGCCAGCTTTTCAGATGACACGTCGAGCCTGGAAAAAAGGTGCCATACCCCCCCATCCGAAAGTGTCGTCGCCTGGGAAAGAATTTCACTTGAAATCCAGGAATAATTCTCATCCTGCAAGGGGGCCATCGCGAAAGCGCTTGCTGCCAGTTGGTTGTCGACATATCGCTCCTGCCATTTTTGAAATCGGTATTCCCTGTCTGCCGATGCACTGCTCTGTACTTTGGTGATTGCAAAGGGCTCACCCTTGGCCTCGAATCGGTGGACAAACATACCCAGATTATTCAAACCACCAAGATCGTGGTAATCGGACCGAACAGCGCCTCTTATTCCAAGCTTCTTGATAAGCGCCTGTTCTATGGTCTCTTGGAAGGACAGCATATCCGTTCCTACAGAGGCCTTAAGCCTGCGTCTTTTTTTCGCGGTTCGAAGAAAATTCTTCAACTTGCGTTTCATAATAAACAGCTCGGAGTTCGTCGGTTCCGGGGAACAAACAGTTCAATAATCATTTTTGCCAACCCTGCCGCTCAGCCATCATTTCGTCCCAACGACACTGGAACAACGGATAGAGTTCCTGGCTTTCGTCGACAACCAGCAACTCATGATTGGCATGCAGAGAACGCAACGAAAGGTTCATGCTACCGAAAACCAGGGTTTTTTTAACACCGGTATTGAACAGCATAAACTTGTTATGCATGGGCAGGCCTTCGGGGTGAACGTATCGCCTGAAGTCGATACCGTGTTTGTTCATCTTACGCTCAACCCAAGAAGGGACACGGCGCTTCGTATCATGGGCAAGTATTTCGATATGGACGCCCTGTCGGGCTAGAGTTAAAAGGCGTTTGCATATGCCGGGGTCATTGAAGTGAGAGACCGCCATTCGTAAACTGCCACTGTTGTTTAAACCTCCGAACAGTTCGTCGAAGTCTTTCATCCGAGACCTCGGGAAAAACAGAATCCTGGTCGATCCTGAGGCAATAACCTGGTTACTCTCATTCATGAAACGTTCCCAAGGGCCATGAACCATTTGAAACATGCGCTGTGCATGTGCCCGTAATCCTTGGACAAGCTTCTGCTCACGGAGCTCAACTAAGACATTATGCCCCCGGTCTTGGTCACCGATCTTGTGCATGAGAGCAGGATCTTCCGGCTGGTTCCCCGACGGGTTAAAAGTCCCCACCAGCGCTCGGGGCTTGGGATGGCTAAAATAATAAAGTTTTTCGTGCAACCGGCAAGCGCGAAAAAAACGATTGTCGACAAACCTGTGGCTCAGTACGCGCAGGTTCCCCCCCAAGGCATCGTCACCATCAAGGATTTGTCTGACCCGATTGTTAACGGCTCCGGTACGCGGGTTACCCTCAACAAGAACCTGCACCTTGACTCCGCGGCGAGAAGCTTGCACGAGGGTCTCTGCCAGCCCCTCATCCCGGAAATAGTAGGTAATCCAGAGTATTTCCCCTCCAGACGGAACAGCATGTATACGCTCTTCCAGCAGGTTTCGCAAGAACCGGGGGGGGCGATCCGGACCTCCCCAGAAAACCTGAAAGGGGTCTTCCGCAGTTTGACCCTGTGAATGTTCCTGATAAATAGACAAAGTACAAACATCCTGTTGGAGTGATCTGAATGCGAATCGCTCTTTCGTACAGAGCAGGGAGAGCGGAGGCAAGAAAAGCCACGCAATCTACACTAAATCGAAAAGGACCAATTATTCAAACAGTTTCTTGTCATTCCGGTAATGTCTGTATACATACTGCTAAAAAAATAACGCTGCGGAGTTGGGCTTTCACAAAAACAGCGAAAAATGTTAATGTTCAAAAGTTTATTGCTGTCGGTAATGGGTTAAGTAGACCAAAGTTGCAAACTAAAGAAAGCTGATAAACCAAAATGCGCCTGATGATCAAATTTGCTCGATGTTACCCTAGGCAGAGCCTCATGATGCTCTTTGCCCTGATCATGGCCGGCGTGGTCGAAGGTATCGGCCTGACGGCTTTGTTACCATTACTGCAGAAAGCAATTGACCTTCCCAAGGGATCCTCAACCGAGAATTTATCAAGTTCTGGTGCCGACAGCTTCATTACGTCTGCCTTGTCCTACGTAGGGATATCTGCAACAGTCGGTTCACTTTTGACAGTTATTATGATTGGGGCAATTTTAAGAAGCCTCCTGATTTTGATTGCCAATCGCAAGGTCGGCTATACAGTGGCCCACGTGGCCACCGACTTGCGTCTGGCTTTGTTACGCGCACTCCTTTCGACCCGTTGGGGATACTTTCTCGGTCAGCAGGTCGGCAGCATGGCCAATGCTGCTGGAACCGAAGTGATGCGCGCTTCGTCGGCCTACCTGCACGCCGCGACCGCCTTGGCTATGGCGATTCAGGCCTTTGCCTATTTCGTAGTGGCCATGCTGGTTTCCTGGAAGATTACCCTGCTCTTCATGAGCGTAGCCACACTAGTCTTGGTTCTGCTTTACAAGATGGTCTCCAAAGCGAAAAGAGCCGGCAGGAAGCAGACGAAACTCTTACAGTCATTGCTCGCGCGACTGTCCGATAGCCTGCAATCGTTAAAAGCTTTCAAGGCCATGGGGCGGGAGAATTTGGCCGATGAGTTACTTTCAACCAACACCATGAAACTGAACAAAGCCTTGCGTAAACAGGTCTTAAGTAAAGCGGTCTTGCGCGGCATCCAGGAACCTTTGCTGACTCTGCTTGTGATCGTCGGTCTCTACCTGATGCTGGTTTACCTGAAAATGGACCTACCCAAGGTTATGGTTCTGATATTCCTCATGGCCAGGATGTTAAACGAAACCGGTAAGGTCCAACGCAAATACCAGGATGTGGCTATTTGCGAAAGTGCCTACTGGTCACTCCAGGAGAAAATAAACAAAGCGCAGCAGCACAATGAGCCTCAGGGAGGTGACAAAAAGGCAACCCTGGAACACGGTATCACTATAGACCATGTTTATTTCGGATATGGTGAGCAGATGATCCTGAGAAATGCGTCGCTCGAAATACCGGGCAAGACATTCACTTCTATCGTTGGCCCTTCAGGCGCCGGCAAAACAACTTTGGTTGACTTGATCACGGGGCTCTTCCATCCCGAAAAGGGGACCGTTCGGATCGATGGGACACCATTGCCGGAGCTTGACCTGCGCAGTTGGCGACGCATGATCGGCTATGTCCCCCAGGATACTATCCTGCTGCATGACAGCATTTTTATCAATGTCACATTGGGAGAGGAATTGCTGACTGGAGAAGATGTTGAATACGCCCTTAAATCGGCTGGAGCATGGGACTTTGTGAGTGAGATGGCCGAGGGTATGCAAACGACTGTTGGCGAGCGGGGTGCTAAACTTTCGGGCGGACAGCGTCAACGTATTGCCATTGCCAGGGCCCTGATTCACCGCCCACATCTGCTGATCCTCGACGAAGCAACCAGCGCCCTCGACCCAGACACAGAAGCTGCAATCTGTCAGACATTGAAGGAACTGCGTGGACAATTGACCATTCTGGCGATCAGCCACCAGGCCGCCCTGGTCGATGTTGCCGATCGGGTTTTTCAGATCTCTTCCGGTGAGATCAAGCTCGTCACTGACCATTCCAAGATTAAAGAGGCCTCAATTGATATGGACCATTTGAGATGAGGCTTCACACGAGGGCAGGTTTGTTTCTGGCCGCGATCACCCTGTTACTTCTCAGAATAAGCGCTGTGCACGGCCAGGCGTATGAAGACACGACCTTGCAAAAGGTTGATGAATTGCTGGCACAGGGGAAGAACCTGCAAGCCTGGGACAATTTACGTAGTCTCCCGACAAAAGACACTAACTACGGCGACGTCCTCTGGAGAATGGCCCGGACACAGTACGAGCTGGGACGCCTGGCCGAACTTGACAAAAAAGCTCTAAAGTTTTTCCAGGAAACCGAAAAATATGCCCGGGCAGCTATTGAAGCAGCCCCCACAAGGAGTGATGGCTACAAATGGTTGGCCATCGGCCTGGGTGCCCAGTCGAAATACGTCGAAACGGAAACCCAGGTAAAGCATTCCAGGGAGATCAAAAAGAACATTGAAAAAGCGATCAGCCTTGCACCTGATGACGACATTTCCTACCTCGTACTGAGTCGCTGGCACTATAAAATGTCTGGTTTGGGGTTTTTTGCCAGGATTTATGCGGATATGATCTATGGTGGGATACCGAAAGCATCATTAAAAGAGGCCGAAGAACTTTTATTGCAAGCCATAGGACTGCGCGACCGAATTGCCCATCGTTACAACCTTTATAAGGTTTATGACCGCATGGACCGAGCCACCGACGCCAGGACGCAACTGGGAAAAGTCCTGCTTCTGCCGGTCACCTTCCCTGAAGAGGCGGAGGAAAAGGCCAAGGCCATGAAAAAACTAGGAAAGCTGTAATAAGCTCTCCGGATCTCTTTGTTTTTTCTCTGCAGTATCAGCCCCTGTTCTTTATGCCCATCCCGACCCGATTAGCCAATACTGGCGAGTTCAAGCCGGCCACCCCAGCGTTCCTTAAGAACAGACTGCACCTGTTTTGCATCTTTGAATTCAGGGCTTTCGGCATAAGCAAATGCATCCTGTCGGGCCTCTTCGAGGATTCGGCCATCGCGCAGGATATTGGCGACCCTGAAGTCAGGTATGCCGCTTTGCCGGGTGCCGAGGAACTCCCCCGGTCCACGAATTTCCAGATCTGCTTCAGCGATCTTAAAGCCGTCACTGGTTGCTCTCATAACCTCAAGTCGTTTCTCTCCATCTTCACTGCACCTGTATGATTTCAGTAACATACAGATACTGCTTGCTTTTCCTCGACCGACCCTGCCACGCAGCTGGTGAAGCTGCGCAAGACCAAATCGCTCTGCATGTTCAACCAACATGACAGTTGCATTGGGAACATCAATACCGACCTCAATAACCGTGGTGGCCACCAGGATGTCAATTTCGTGAGCCTTGAAGCGAACCATGACTTCTTCTTTTTCTGCCGGCTTCATCCGGCCGTGCAGTAAACCGAGTCGCGCTTGAGGGAAGACCTCGTTTTTGA
>JAOUDB010000450.1 GCA_029859485.1 Desulfuromonadales bacterium
AGCCTGGTGCGTTGCAGGCGCTGCTCCGAGATCAGGGAGGTAAGGACGCGCTGATAATCCTCTGCCCCGTTGAGGTAACGATCGCGTATGCGTTCAGTGGCCTGGCCTGCCAGTTCCAACTGACGATTAACGCTGATCAGATACTCCAGCTGTTTTTCTTCGCGGGTCAGGGCGTCTTCGACCTCGAGCAATGCGTCGAGGACGGTCTGGCCATACTGGTGCAAGGCCTCGGAGGCGACACTTTCGGTGCGCTCGACCTCTGCGCGTCTTCGTCCGCCATCGATAATGGGTGTCAACAGATTGGCCGCAAGTGAGGCCAACCAGTCATCGAAAAGATCTTCAATCTCTTCGCTCGTCGTGCTGGCACGGCCGGTCAGACTGAGGCGGGGGAAACGATCTGCGACGGCTGCAGCGACACGCTTGTCGGCCGCTTGCAACTTCAGCCACGCAGCGCGCACGTCTGGGCGGTTCTCGATCAGGTCACTCTGCAGCCCTGTCGCCGGTAATGGAGGCAGCGCATCGAGATTATCTGTTGTCGACTGGGTGAAGTGGGTCGGGGAGATGCCCAGCAGGATCGCCAGCTGATTCTGCCTTACCTGTGCCCGGCCAGCGGTCAGTGCGAGTTCGCCTTTCTGGGTTTCCACGACCTGGCGTTGTTGCAGGACGTCGGCGATGCCGACCTGGCCCGTGCGGAACTGCAGACTGATAATCTCGAGGGTCTTTTCATTGGTCCTGATTTGCTGTCCAAGAATCTCAATCTGGCCACGCTGTTCAAGGAGCTGGAACCAGGTGGCAGCGACTTGAGCAGAAAGGGTCAAGGCCGCGGTTTGCAACTCCTCGGTGCTGGCTTGTGCATCCAGTTCTGCGGCGGTGGTGATGGAGTCTATTCGACCCCAGAGATCGACTTCATAGCTAGCGGCCAGACCAAGATTGTAACTTTGCGAGGAATCGGTGCGGGAACTGATTCGTGATCTTTGTGTGCCGAGGCCGATGTCGGCATCAACCTGCGGTACGAACGCAGCTCCTGCCTTGCGTGCCACAGCATAGGCCCTGTCGACCCGATCCCACGCGGTCTGCAAGGTGAAGTTTCCTGCAAGGGCACGGCTGATGAGGCTGTCGAGGGTTTGATCTTCGAAGGTCAGCCACCATTGTTCAGGAAGTTGCTCCTGTCCCGACCCAGAGAAGCCCCCCTGCGGTTGAAGGGGAGGTGCTTGACGGGAAACCTGTGGTGAGCACCCGGTCAGGAGCAGCACGATTATTGCCAGGCAGGTTACGAGAGATCGTTTCCCCGGGCTGCTGAAGGAGTGTTTTCCTTGGCTCGACATGATGGTTACTTTCTGAAGAAATGTTTTGTCTTGTTGGCATTCACCATATTCTAGACGAATCAGCACCGGAAAAGTTTAAAAAAAAACGCCCGCAAGCGGACGTTTCTTTAATTTCTGATCGGTTGAAAAGCTATTCTTTAACGCGAGTCACATATTCGCCAGTGCGCGTGTCGATCTGAATCAGGACACCTTCATCCACAAAAGAAGGGACCTGAAGGGTGTAGCCAGATTCCACGGTGGCCGGTTTGTTGTTGCCGGCAGCGGTGTCGCCTTTGACCCAGGGGTCGGACTGGGTGACGCGCAGGTTAACGAAGATGGGCAGGGTGACGCCGATGCCGCGCTCGCCATGCAGGAGGACCTTCACTTCCATGTTGTCGACCAGGAAGTACTTGTCGTCGCCGAGAACTTCTTCACTGATCGAAGTCTGCTCGTAAGTCTTCTGATCCATGAACACATAGCCGGTCTCATCCCGGTAGAGGTACTGCATGTCGCGCTCATCCAGACTGGCCGGTTCGAAGCTCTCGCCAGAACGGTAGGTGCGGTCGAAGAGTGCGCCGGTAATCATGTTGCGCAATTTGCACTTGTAAAGAGCCTGGCCTTTGCCGGGCTTGGTAAAATCGAACTGAACGATGACGTGAGGCTCATTGTCAATCATCAGCTTGATGCCTTTTTTCAGGTCTGCACAGCTATACATTGGGAAACTCCTTCAGGACATAGGTACTCTTTGCTACGGAGTGCTGATTTTATACACAAAAGACTGGCGAGTGTCATGGTTTTTTTGTTGAAATGCGGGGTGCTCTGGATATTGCTTGAATCGTTAGACTTTCGTCTCTGAGGGGCTGGCCTGCAATCTCCATATAAGAACTCTTCGTTGACCTCACTCCATACTGGTGTAGACTTGTAATGTACTAATTTTTAAAGATTTGTCTGAACCCGTTGTTCTTGGGAGCGATCGTGATGCCGTATCGAGTGAATGTGGAATTGAAAGACGGTGCTGTCTGCCAGATGGCCAAGAAAGCCTTTAATGTTTTTCTATCGTTGGACAAGGTTGCCAGGTTCAAGCGATCCAATGGCTGGATTGATGTAGAGAAGGATGCTATGAGGGACTCGAACAGGGAGAGCGATTACCCGCTCTTTGCGGATCGTAGAAATACTGGTTAAGGTTTTTAGTTTGTTGCCAGGAAGAGATTAACTGATCATGGCCACCTGATGACGGGCGGCTATTTCTTTTTTAGCAACTGATGTCAGCCCGGCCCTGGGGATGCAGGATTGCGCGAGTCGATGGGACGCTCACCACTATCGACAGTCGTTGCTAAGGCCATGAAGTCCCTTTTTAAGTTTGCTTCGAAAGTGCTCTGCGGGCCTTTTTTGTGTAACGAATTGTGAAGCAAAATACAACGTAATTAACTGTGGTTTAATTCCTTGTCGCAGTTGCTATGCCAAAGATCGTTTCAGAATGTCCTAAGTAGCTATGACCCCTCGATGAGCAGCACCTCAACCTGATCTCCTGAATACAATGAGTTGACATGAGTCGGTACGGCAAGCATTGCATTCTTGGATGCAAGACATCGGTTCTGCCCAGATCCCTGTCGTTGGGATACGGTCACTCGATACTCGCTTTTGTCCCATTGCAATGAACACCAAAGAAAGGCCTGTCGTTTCCCGTCGCCCATCACTTCGTGCGTCAAGGTCGCCATGCGTTTTTCCGG
>JAOUDB010000053.1 GCA_029859485.1 Desulfuromonadales bacterium
CACCCTGCCGAAAAATGCCGACCACATCCTGGTCTATGGCTCCGTAACGGACAGACTTCTGCTGTTCAACCGTTTTATCGATCGCCCTGATCTGGTCACGCAATGAAGCCGCTTCCTCGTAACGTTGCTCGCTCGCGGCAAGAGACATGCGCTGGCGTAACAGCTCAACGACTTCTCGCTGGCGACCCTCAAGAAGAGCCAGGACACCAGCAACGAGCTTTCCATAGGCAGAAGAAGAGATATGACCATGACAGGGTGCGCTGCACTGACCGATCTGATGAAAGAGACAAGGCCGGCCGCGCTGCCGGCACTTGGCCGGCGGATAATGGCGCAACGGGAAGATGCGATAAATTTCCTTGAGCGTCTGACGTAAAGCCGATGAAGAGGCAAACGGTCCGAAATAACGGGCGCCGTCCTGACGAACCCGCCGGACAACTTCCAGCATCGGAAATTCATCACGTAAATCGATACGGAGTGAAACGAAGGTTTTATCGTCACGCAAATGAATATTGTAGCGCGGACGATGCTTTTTAATCAGGGTATTTTCGAGGATCAGAGCTTCTTTTTCCGTGTCGGTGACAATCGTTTCAATGGTCGCGGCCCTCTCCATCAAAAACTTGATCTGCGGCCGGGTATCACGCTCGGCCTGCATGTAACTACGCAGGCGTGCACGCAGGTTCTTGGCCTTGCCGACATAGAGAATCACCCCGGCATCATCCTTCATCAAGTAAACACCGGAAGAGGTCGGCTGCCTGCGCAGGTCAAAAGTTGTCACAGAAGCTCCTTGCAACTGGCTAAACAATCGATTATCTTGAAGATACGCTGATTCTGAAGCGCTTTTTCATCTTCGTATCTTCAAGGTATCAATGCTCTATAAGAGGTGTCAACCAACAGCTCTTTGTGGAGGTAATTTTATATGCTTCGATCCTCTCTCGTGATTCTGCTTTTTCTGGTTCTGACCACACCAGCAAATCTCTTTGCCAACGACGACCTGACCGTCCTTGAAAAGGTCGTTGCAGCGAACGCTCTCACACAACCAGAGTTGCAGAACTACCTGGTCACCGTGGAGACATCCCGAATTGAGGAGATGATGTCCAGCATGACCGCCGGCATGCCGGAAGACGTCAAACCGCCGAAGCCACCGGTCATCGTCAAGTTCTGGCAGCGCAACGGAGAAGGGCTCATCTTTGCGAAAAAAGAAAACCTGACTCCATATGCCGAAAAGATGGTCAACCGTCTCTCCGCCAACCTAGCGATTGAACTGTATGAGATGATCCTGCCCGCGGACCAAGCCGATGCACGCCAGGCACTAATCAAAAACGCCAAACTCAAGTCAAGCGAAGTCTCCCTGGCCGAACAGTTGATTCAACGACTGGAAATCACATTCAACAAGCCGACAGATCTAAACGGAGCCTTTTATGTCAGCGGCATGCGTTTGCCACAAAAACAGATCAACGCGCTGACCTTTGACATTGACACCCGGACAAACACCGTCAACGAGATGAGTCTTACTGTCGAGGGTGGCTTGCAGTTGTCCGTTGAGATTCGTTATCGCGCAGTGACCGGGGGACACATCCCCGAGCGTTTTCAGATCACCAGCCCGGATGGCAAAGTGGAAGATATTTTTGAAGCAACTCTCGCAGAGGTCGATAACTTCGTCCTGCCGACAAGTATGCTGCGCACGATCAACCGCCCTGAGTTGCAGGAGACACTGGAAGTATTTTTCAAGGACTACCAGCTCAACCAACCGATCCCCGAGGACATCCAGACCCGTCTCAAAGTCAGATAACAGGAGAAACCGATGGATCCCCTCTGGACTAACATTTTCCACAAAAAACTGGACGAAGAATCTCTGGCCTACTTCCTTAAGCACCTGCCGATCTTCTCCGAACTCTCGCCGCGGTCATTAGCAACCCTCGAAAACATTGTCCACGTGCGCAACTACAAGACAAACGAAACCGTCTTCGAAGAGAATGACCCTGGTTCCGGTATGTACATGATCCGTAGCGGCGTGGTGAAGATTTTCGCCAGGGACCAGAATGGTATGGAAGAGGAGTTGGCCAGACTTGGTCCCGGCGACTTCTTTGGTGAAACCACCCTGACGGCTCCTGCGCCACGGACAGCATCGGCCAGAACACTCGAGAACACCCAACTGGTCGGACTGTTTCGCGCCGACATCCTGGAACTGGCGGAACGAAAGCCTGCCATCTCAAGCAGTATCTTTCTTGGCTTGACCCGGGTCGTCAGCGAACGCCTGCAGGCGGCAAGCCTGGAGCTTCGGCGTTTGCAGAATCAACTGGGGGAAGTCATTTCTCCTGAGAATGTCGAGACATGAGCAGTGTCGGTCAGAGTCCTCGCGGCTGGACTCGTGGCCAGGTGGCTTTGGCCTTCCTGGTTCTCAGCGCAGCGATCGCCTGCGGACTGGCGGTCTACTCATCGGCTTCATCGCTGACCGGTCTTTCCCGTGCGGCCTTTTCTGTCCTTTTTCTGCCACTCCTCTTATCACTGGTGCTCTCTTTTCTCCTCGATCCACTGGTTAGCCAGATGGAAAGGTTCTGTACCCGCACCGGCAGCATATTCATTGTCTACATTCTGACCCTGGGGCTGTTCTTGCTGGCTGCCCTCTGGCTGACGCCACACTGGCAGGAGTTCTGGAGTAATATGCGGACCGATTTCCCTCGCTACACTGCGCAGGTAATCGATACGCTAAAGAGCCTCATGACAGGTCTTCACGAACGCTTCCCGATGATTGAAGGTTATGCGTTCCCGACCAAGGTACGCATCTGGGCAGAACAGTTGATGGCCGCCATCCTGGCGCAAACACCGCAATCCGCCATGAAGATCGGCGGCCTGATGGTGATCGTTCCGCTCTTTACTTTCTTTTTCCTGCGAGACGGGCGCAAGATCATGCGCTCTTGTGTCGCCCTCGCCCCGAATCGGCATTTCGAGATGGTCCGCGACCTCTCCTACCTGATCAGCCGCCAACTCGCGCACTTCATCCGCGGCAGGATCATAGAAGCAATCATCGTCGGCCTGATCATAACAGCGGGGCTGTCACTGACTGACATTCGCTATGCGCCCATGCTCGGCATATTCGCTGGTGTCACCAACCTGATCCCCTATATCGGACCAATTATCGGCATGATCCCCGGCATTCTGATTGCCTTCGTCGATCTTGGTGCGGGTGGTCAGTTCTGGTGGATTGTTATCCTCTACATCCTCATCGCCCAGGTCTTGATCGACAACTTTATCCTGATCCCGGTTCTTATCTCCAGAGTTTCCAACCTGCATCCGTTGCTGGTCTTCTTCGCCATTATCGTCGGCGGCAAGTTCTACGGAATTATCGGCATGATCATCGGTGTGCCGATCGTCAGTATCATTAAAATCACCCTGTTGGAGATTCGCGCCTATCGCCGGATGTTCCGCCTGCCGGAAACCGCGCTCGAGAGCGACCGACCACATTAACGACCAACGAAAGTAAATAATGAAGTTTTTTGCAACGACTACAAAAGGGCTCGAAGACGTCCTCGCCGCCGAACTGATCGCTCTTGGCACTCGCGATGTCGTCCCTGGCAACGGCGGCGTCAATTTCAGCGGCACCTTTAAAGACGGCTACAAAGCCTGTCTCTGGTTGCGCACAGCCAACCGGGTTCTGCAGCCGATAGCCAGCTTTCCTTGCCCTTCCGAAGAAGCTCTCTATGAAGGTGTTTATGCTCTCAACTGGGACGAGCTGATGACTTCGCAGATGACCCTGGCCGTTGGAGCCAAGCTGCGCGATTCGGAGATCACCCACTCTCATTATGCCGCGCTGAAAACCAAGGACGCCATCGTCGACAAGATCAGGGATCGGACCGGTCAGAGGCCGAATGTTGATGCGAAAGATCCGGATCTACGCATTAATATGCATCTGGCACGCAACCAGTGCACCATCAGCCTCGACCTGGCGGGAGCCGGTCTGCATAAACGTGGTTATCGAAGAGATACGACGATCGCGCCACTAAAGGAAACCCTGGCCGCAGGGCTCGTCGCCCTGACCGGCTGGGATCAGGCGTCTCCCTTTGTCGACCCCATGTGCGGCTCCGGCAGCCTGCCCCTTGAAGCCGCCCAGCTCGCCAGCAACCATGCAGCGGGCCTGCTCTCTCCCGACTTTGGTTTTCAGCGCTGGCCGGATTTCAACGCCGGACTCTGGAAAAATTTACTCGAAGAAGCTGAGACAACAAAGAGAGAGCTCCCAGCCAATTTAATCTTCGGCAGTGACCGGGACAAACGCTCCGTTGACCTGGCGCGTCGAAACGCCGACAGTGCCGGTATCGGTGCAAAAATTCGTTGGTCCTACAACGACTTTGCCAAACTGGAAGCGCCCGCCTCACAAGGCACACTGATCTGCAACCCACCTTATGGTGAACGCCTCGGCAACGAAGAAGAACTTACTGCCTTCTACCGCAAAATCGGCGACACCTTCAAACAGAACTGGAAAGGCTGGACCGCCTGGGTGTTTACCGGCAACCTTGCCCTCGCCAAACAAGTCGGCCTGAAGGCCTCCCGCCGCATCGTGCTCTATAATGGGCCGATTGAATGTCGCTTGCTGAAGTATGAACTTTATTGAGGAACCGGAACGCAGTACGCGGAACGTGGAACAGGAAAAGCTCACAATCTGACTCACGCCCTTTTTCTCTGCTCTCTGCGCCTCTGCATGAGATCGAGCTTGCTTTTGTCTCGTAATTGTTCGTGTTTTTCTTTTGCAAAGAAGATGTAAAAAATCAATCTGAATCTAACTTGAGTAAAGTGGAGGATCAGCTAGTTTTTTTTGGTTTTCCCCGGACCTCGAACCTCGTTCAGCGTCCCGTGCGTCTTCGGCGCATCCCCTACTTGCTTTTTTATACCGTAGACCTCATAATCGCCTCGTTTCTAAACCTGAGTTAATGCGATTATGAGCCGTCACCTTTTCAAATTTGTCAACAACCTCAAAATCCGCTGGAAGATGACTGTCGTCGTCCTGCCGCTTGTTTTGATCCCGCTTTTCGTTGTGGGCACGGTGGTCGGCTGGATCGCATACCGTCAGGCACACCTCGGCATCACACAGACCAGCATGGACGATCTCGACCATCTGGCCGCCTTCACCATCGACCTGCTCGATGCCCACAATCAACAATTCCAAGTTTACCGTGAAGATAAGAAAGCCGCCACCGAACAGGAGCTGACCAGCCTGACCAATCTCGCCTACGGCATGGTCGAGGCCCAGGACAAACAATTCCGCAACGGTGAGATTGATATCGAAAGTGCCAAACAAGCGGCTCGCAGTGCCCTGAAGAGGGTTCAGGTTGGAGAGACCGGCTACATCTACGCCATGACCAGTAAAGGCGACCTGGCGGTGCACATTGCCCGGGAGGGTGAAAACGTCTATAGCGAAACAGATGAAGATGGCAGACATTTCATCCGCGCCATGTGCAAGGCGGCTACGAAAACAACTCCGGACAAACTGCTGACAATCGTCTACCCCTGGCGGAATGCGGAGCTTGGTGACAGGGTCGCCCGTCAGAAGATGGTAGTCTATCGTTACTATGAGCCATGGGACTGGATTATCGCCACCGGGGGCTATCTGGATGAGACCTACGAGAATCCCGCTGCCAAACAAAAGGCTTTTACAGAACTCAAGAACAGGATCAATGAAAAGCTGGTCGGCCAGACCGGCTACATCTACTGCATGGATCGTAAGGGAACGCTGACCATCCATCCCGAGGCCGAAGGTGAAAACATTTACGCCTCCAAGGATTCGGACGGTACACCCTTTATAGAACGCATGTGCAAACAGCGCGAAGGATGGATCCGTTATCCCTGGCAGAACCCTGGAGAGAAGAAGGCACGTCGCAAAATCGTCCGTTACCTTCACTATCAGCCCTGGGACTGGATCGTCGCCGTCGGTTCCTATGAAGATGAGTTTTACCGGGAGACCAACCTGATCAAGGGCCGGATTCTCGGCAGCCTCGGAGTTATCTCTCTCCTGGTCGGCACGATTGCCATTCTACTGGTTTTCCTGGCCGCCAAGATCCTCTCCGACCCGATCCGTCACATGACATCGGTGATCCGCGACATCAAGCGCGGTCAGTTCCATCGCCAGATGGAGATCACTAGCCGCGATGAGCTTGGCGAACTGGCCGTTGCCTTTAACCGCATGACCAGTAGCCTGCAACGCAACCGCGAGCTTGAAGCCAGCCTCGCACAGCAGGGCAAGATGGCCTCTCTCGGCATCCTTTCATCGGGAGTCGCACACGAGATCAACAACCCCCTCGGTGTCATTCTCGGCTACGCCGGCTACCTCGAGAACAAACTCGACCCGGAAGACCCAAATCATTACTTTATCCACGAGATCAAGCGGGAGAGCAAACGTTGCAAGAAGATCGTTCAGGACCTGCTTAACTACGCGCGGACACCGCAGCCTGAGTTTGCTGAAACTGACCTCAACCATTTACTCGACCAGATCGTCAGCTTTGCTGCCAACCACACCGATATGCACGACGTGAAAATCGACAGGAAATTTACTGATGGCTTGCCAGAGCTTCTGATCGACGGTGACCAGATTCGCCAGGTGGCAATCAACCTGATCCTCAATGCCGGAGCAGCCATGGAGGATGGTGGCATACTCACTGTAAGGACCTATCGGGAAGAGGACGATGTCGTGATGACCTTCGCCGACTCTGGCAGCGGCATTGACGAAGCGGACCTTGAACGTATTTTCGAACCTTTCTACACGACTAAAGATCGCGGAACAGGCCTCGGCCTGGCGATCACCAGGCAAATCATTGAACAGCATCACGGCAGCATCCAGATGACCAGTCGCCCGAATCAGGGAACGACCGTCACTATTCGCCTGCCGCTTTTCCGGGAGGAATTCTGATGGCGCCTCAGCGCATTATGTTGATCGACAACGAAGAAGGACTCTGTCGCATGATGGAGGCAGTTCTCAAGGACCAGGGTTACCTGGTCAAGAGCTTCACCAGACCGGTTCAGGCTGTCGCAGAATTCGCTGCCGGCGATTACGACCTGATCATCAGCGATATCAAGATGCCGGAAATGGATGGTCTTGAGGTGCTGCAACACGTTCGTAATCGCGATCCGGAGGTGCCTATCATCATGATCACTGCCTATGCGACGGTAGAAATGTCGATTCAGGCGCTCCGCCGTGGTGCTTACGACATGCTGACCAAACCCTTCGAACCCGACGAGCTGATCTACCGGGTCAAAAACGCGCTGCAACACCACGAACTTGTCGAAGAGAACCGCGGGCTGCGCGAGGATCTCTCAAGCCAATTCACATTTGAAAATATTATCGGCTCGGCACCTTCCATCCGGGCGTTATTAGAAAAGGTGGGCAAAGTAGCTGTTCGCGACACCTCGGTCTTGATCACCGGCGAGTCGGGGACCGGTAAAGAGCTGATTGCTCAGGCCGTACACCATAATTCATCCAGACGTAATCATCGCTTTATCGCCGTCAATTGTGGCGCCCTACCTGAGAACATTCTGGAAAGCGAGCTCTTTGGTTACCGCAAAGGAGCCTTTACCGGAGCCTTGGAAAACCGCAAAGGGCTGCTTGACGCAGCCAATGGCGGCACCCTCTTTCTCGATGAAGTTGGTAACCTGCCCTTGAGCATGCAGAAGACCCTCTTGCGCTTTCTCCAAGAACAGGAGTTTTGCCGCCTGGGCGACACAACCCCAACCAAGGTGGATGTGCGGATTATCTCGGCGACCAATTCTGATTTAAGCGCAGAAGTCTCTCAAGGCATTTTCCGTGAAGACCTCTTCTACCGGCTGAATGTCATCAATCTCCACTTACCGCCATTGCGGGAGCGTAAGGACGACATTCCGCTTCTGGCCGCCCATTTCATACGTGAGCAGAACGTCAAATTCGGCACCGAATTCAAAGGGTTGACCGCTGAAGCGATGGACGCTTTACGCTCATATGCATGGCCTGGCAACATTCGCCAGCTCTGCAACGTCATTGAAGCAACCATGGCTATTTCAAGCGGCAACTACATCGGTTTGCCGGAGCTTGCACAGCTGATAGAGACAGATCAATCCGTTCAATCGGGAGACCAGGCAGACTACACTTCGGCACTCAGTAGCTTCGAAACCGATTACCTGACCCGACTGCTGCGTAAACATGGCGGCAACGTCGAGGACGCAGCGGCTGAGGCCGGCATGAACATGGCGACCATCTACCGCAAGCTAAAAAAATACGGTATCAACAAGAAGGACATTGAATAGCATACGGCTGTAAGCTGGAGGCTGGAGGCTGGAGGCTGGAGGCTGGAGGCTGAGGATAAAACCATTTCATACCTAGCATACAAGGGCTTTACTTGCCCGAAGAAGCGCTTAAGCTTCACTGTTGTCCTGTTTGCATAAATGCAAAAGCGAATTTCATCATATTTGCAAATCTGCAAATACACTATTCATAGCGGCAACTATCCCTCGTCCACAAAACAAACATAACACACCGTAATAACTACATTAGTACTGGAATATTTTTTCAGACCTGCTTTTGGTATACGCCTTGCTCCTTAAGTATCACGTGACTCCAATGGGGTCCGGCCAAGTTTCAGTGTTGCCGAAAGGCCGGGCCCAATTTTTCACAAGATGCCATCGAATGAAAAGCGATGCAGGAGGCGAAAATGAAAGACACAGCGGTCTGCCCATACTTTGATCTGGATGAAGATGCCTGCGACGTAGGTTGCGGCTATATTTCATCCCACGATGCCAGCATGATCATCAAGTTCTGCTCGTGCCAGTTCGACACCTGCCAGAAATATCGTGAATTAACTGACCGTCTCGTCGAGCAGGAACCGGCTTTACCAGTTGTCAAGCAGCCGTCGCCGGCAAGACCTGCAGCTCATTGCAACAACATTCCTGTTCTCGGTCTTTTCAGTTATGGCGTCACGGCAGCATGCTATGCCGCAGACAAGCTGCCACTGCTGTCAATCAACCTTCACTTACTGGCGATCATTATCATGCTGGGCGCCGTTGGCCAGATTTCGGCCGGCTTGAACGCCCTGAAAAGCAATCCTCTGCGCGCCATCGCCTTCACTGGGTTTGGTCTCTTCTGGCTTTCAATCCTGGCTCTCGACATCCTGCCAAGGGCAGGTTACGGCTCGGTTCCGGGTCCTATCCCGATGATGGGCTATTTCGCCATGTGGGGGATGTTCAGCCTGATTATCTGCCAGGGGTTGGAACAGCTGGTACGTATCAGCCGGGTCGTCTTCGCGCTGATGACAGCTTTCCTGCTTACTCTCGCGTTGGCTCACGCGACACAGAACACATCGCTTCTGCACAGCGCCGGATTGATCGGACTGGCCAGTTCCCTGCCGGGGCTCTACCTTGGTTTACGTCATATTGGGGAAGAGGCAATCCACCTGTTCCAGCCCAATGTCGCATCAGACAAGATACGTTCTTGACACACAAGCAGGTTGTCGATAATTTTGTAGTATGACTATCAAGAAAGAGACTCTCAGCATATGAACGCGAAGCTCAGCCGCCAGATGACCCTGCTCGGGCTCGGTGTGCTGGCATTTTATGCCGGCGTGCTGGGGACCGGACACGCTTCACTAGAGATCCTTCCCCAGTTTGCGATCTCTGCAGTGATTTTTCTCAGCTCCGGGAAAATCATGAAACAGATGGCTGAGAAGCTGCCTGCAAAGGAAAAAAATGAAAGCGAAGAGGTTGAAGAGCCGAACTGGGAATTGCGTAATCTGGTCCTCAACTGGGTCGCAGCGGCCGCCGTCGTCAGCATCGTCGCCCTCTTTCTGGTCAAACCCGCAAGTATGACCTTTAACGATTTCGGTCGTTTCCTGCTGAAGATGGATACTGTCATCACCGATTACGACATGCCGATAGCGCCTTAGGAACAGGTACGCGGGACATGGTACGGGGAACGCGGAAACCTTAAGAACAAAAGCCACGGACACTCTTTGGAGTTCCGTGGCTTTTTATGTTTCTCATCTAGATTGTTTAAACCGCGTCCCGCGTTCCTCGTACCGGTTTAATTGCTTATCATGCCACCGTGAGAGCAACAGCAATGCCATGATCGCCCCCGTCAGAGCGTACATCATATCTGACTGGGTATCCCAGATATAACCCTGGGTGCCAAGAAAAGCCTCTGCAGACTCCCCGGACATGAGTGCAACCCACCACTCGATTAATTCGTAAAATGCGCTGATCGCCAGACAGACGGAGATAATAATAAATGTCAGCCAGCCTTTTCCGGAAACGACCTGTTTACGGATCAGAATTTCGCGAGCGATGATCGCTGGCACAAAGCCTTGTACAAAGTGACCCACCTTGTCGTAGTTATTCCTCTCCAGATCAAACCAGTCACGAAGCCAATCAAAAAGAGGGACTTCAGCATATGTGTAATGCCCACCCACCATCAGGATGATGCAATGAAAGAGAATTAA
>JAOUDB010000451.1 GCA_029859485.1 Desulfuromonadales bacterium
TTAATGGTGTCGCCGGGACGGGGCTCGGTCTGTCGGTTTCCTACGGCATTGTTGAAAACCATGGTGGACAAATTCTGGTACAAAGTTCCGTTGGCCAGGGTACAGTTTTCACGGTTGAATTGCCGATCTCTTCGCTGCTGCGAACCGATGACGATGATTTATTGTCTAAAGATAAAGCATTGCTTGCATAGCTTTTTGCGTTCGCTTGCCAAGCTGTTGACGTAAAGTTTGGATCAAGACTTTCCATATCGACCAAGAGGGCTCTATGAATAAGGGAATTGAACGGATTCTGGTAGCAGATGATGATGCGGTTATTCGGGAAGGTTTGCGGCGCATACTTTCTGCCGAAGGCTACGAGGTCGAAGTTGTCAGTAACGGACACGCGGCACTGGACCGTCTGGATGAGGAGAACTTCAAGTTGCTGATAACAGATTTGAAGATGCCGGGGATGAGTGGCCTGGAAGTACTGCAGGCGATAAGGGGCTGCCAGCCGGAGCTGCCGGTGGTTCTGATTACCGGGTATGCAGCGATCGATAATGCTGTTGAGGCCATGAAGAATGGAGCGACTGACTACCTCTCCAAGCCTTTCGGCAATGATGAAATTATTAGCAAGGTCAAGCACGCTATAGAATCGAGGGCTGTACTCATCGATGATATCTGTCTGTGGAGGGAAATGAACAAGAACCACGGTTTTGATCAACTGCTTGGTGACAGTCGTGAGATGAAACGACTTTATCAGCGCATCATGCAGGTGGCCCCCACAGACAGCACAGTCATGATCAGCGGCGAAAGCGGTACGGGTAAAGAGTTGGTCGCACGGGCTATTCACACTCACAGCTCGCGGTGTTCACAGCCTTTTGTGGCCATAGATTGCACTGCTTTGGCAGAAACCCTACTGGAAAGTGAACTGTTTGGTCACGTCAAAGGTTCTTTTACCGGCGCTATCCAGACCAAACGTGGGCTGTTCGAGGTTGCAGAAGGTGGGACCCTGCTCCTTGATGAGGTCGGCAATATCAGCCTGTCGACCCAGGCAAAATTGTTGCGAGTGTTGCAAGAGCGCGTTGTGACGCCCATCGGCGGAACCACGCCAATCAAAATCGATATTCGTCTGGTTGCAGCGACAAACGCCGATTTGCGGGACATGGTCACGCAGGGGACTTTCCGTGATGATCTTTTCTTCCGACTTAATATCATCCCGATCGAACTCCCTCCCCTGCGCGAACGCAAAGGTGATCTGATGCTTCTGGCGAGCCAGTTTCTCAAGCGTTTTGCAGAGGAGAATGGCAAAGAAATAAGAGGCTTCAGTCCCGAAGTGATTGAACAACTGGAGAACTATGGTTTCCCCGGCAATGTACGCGAACTGGAAAATCTAATTGAGCGGGCAGTAGTCCTTTCTCAGTCAGATCTTCTGCAGCGACAGGATCTGGGATTACCGGGGTATGGACAACGCTCGGTTGCAGTCGCCGGTCAGGCGGTGCCACTCGATGCAAATGAGCTGAAAGCACGCAAGCAGTTGCTTAGGGAGGAGGCCGTTGTGCCCTTGGAACGGGCCTTTTTACTCAGTGCCCTTGACCGCAATGACTGGAATATCACCAGGGCGGCGCAAGAGGTCGGCATGCAGAGGCCAAACTTCCAGGCCATGCTGAAAAAGCAGGGTATCAGTGCCCGTATGCGGGTGGTCGAGTAACAAGTCGTTTTTAATGTCAGGCTCCCCCTTCTTTTCTCGATACAAATAACGCCCCACAATAGATCGTCCGTGCCCCCCCCCTCTTACAGTGTTCGCTGCAAGAGGGGGGAATATAAATAATAATTGTGCCGTATATTTCTGTTATACACTCCGACCATCGTTAAAACCCCCTGCCCATTCAAGCGCTTACAAGGATTACCCGTAGCTGAAGGCTGTTCTGGCCGACAGTGAACGTATATTTTATTTATACGTTACCCTCTTTCTTCGCCAGTTTTACTTCGTTGTTTCTCTGAATAAAAATCAATAAAAACAATTTGTTATAAGTATTAATAAAAAATTTTTAAGAATGGTATGGCCGATGCAGTAGCTCATTGTCAGGAACTGGTGTCAACGAACAGGAGAAGAAGGAGGCCGTTATGAAAACAATGCAGATGTTGATCTCGATGGTGGCTGGCAGCACTTCTGCTGCTTATGCGGCAGTGGGCACACACAATGATGGCGCAGGAGTCTTGACCTATTTCTTCATCGGTTTCTTCGCTTTGATCATTGTGTCTCAACTGGTGCCGGCAATGATTCTTTTTTTCAGCCTGGTCAGGGGTGTCTTCTCTCGCCGGGAAAAGATTTCCGAAAAAGTCGATTAGACGGGGCTTGCCCATTTGCCTGGGGCGATTTGGCCTTTGGCAGGAGAAAAAACAATGATGAACATGCCTGGACTACTCATCGCAGACGAAGACGTCTTCTCCAGGAAGCGTATGGCGGATCTGTTCATTAATGCCGGTTACCAGGTCACAGTGACCAACACGGCAGCCGGGATCCTCTACGGAATTCTCAAGAAGACCGCTCAGGTTGTTCTTATCAGCACCAGGTTTGACGAACTGCTGGCAACAGAATTGATTCCGATTCTGAAGAAATGCAATCGCAACCTGACAATTATTCTGGTGGCCAGTGAACTACCGCTGGCTCTGATCCGTAAGGCGCGTAATGAAGGAATTTTTTACCATGCCCTCAAACCGGTTCGTGCCGGTGACGAAGAGGAGTTGCGGGAAGCAGTCAAATGTGCGTTTGAAAAAGTGACCCATGGACCTCAAGGTGAATGGTTGCAATGAGGAGAGAAACCAAAAGAACGGAGGAAATCATGAAAACGTTATTAGGAACAGGATTGGCAATCTTGATGTTGGCCAGCCCGGCTTTGGCCGTAGACACGACCACAACCTACTCCAGCGGCATCCTGGTCGGTGTCTTCCTGGCTTTCTGTGCACTGGTTGTTGTTGTGCAGTTGCTGCCGACGATTATGCTCCTGGTCGGTTTCATCAAAGGCCTGGTTAAAGGAACGAACAA
>JAOUDB010000452.1 GCA_029859485.1 Desulfuromonadales bacterium
CAAAGCATTGCAAAACATAGCATCTGAAACATATGTTAGTATTATGAAATATATGAAGAGGCCAATGTCATGACAGACTATAAAAAAGAAGAAAAAGGCGTAAATAAAGAGGAGGAAAAGACTGAACGTGAACTTGAGCGAGAGGAGGAGGACAAAGAGTTCATACCGGTTATTGTTAAACGCACAGATGAATCTTTAAGGCATCCAGATGACATTTTGGATAAGATCATATCAGAAGGCTTGGAACAATTAAATAGACCTTTCACTTCTTTGTTTCTTTCCGCAATGGCCGCAGGTTTAATTCTTGGTTTTACAGCTATGTCAGTCGCTGTCATAGAAAGTCAAACTATTTCACTAATCAAATCAGAAGCCTCACGTTTGTCAATGGCTCTTGTTTACCCTCTCGGTTTTGTTCTCTGTATCATGAGCGGGACACAATTATTTACCGAACATACAGCTACGGCAGTTTACCCGGTCCTGGACCGCCGTAGCAAAATAAAGCCGCTGTTCAGGTTGTGGGTTATTGTGATCATCGGTAACCTCCTAGGTGCAATTATCAGCTCGAGCTTTCTTGTCGCCACGGACAAAGTCATTGCTGCGAAGTCTGGCTACATTGCTATTGGTCTCCATCTTATCAAATATGACAGCGGGGTCCTTTTTTTGAGTGCTGTTTTGGCCGGTTGGCTAATGGCCCTTGGTGCTTGGCTAGTAATGGCAACCCAACCCGCCTTCAGTCAAATGTTATCCATTTATGTTGTTACGTTTATCATAGGAATTGGCGGCTTGCACCATTCGATAGCAGGCTCTGTTGAGATCTTCACAGCTTACCTGATCAGCGACTTATTCAGTATTCAGCAAGTCTTGCGCTTTCTCATTCTGGCAATATTTGGCAACTTGGTTGGAGGGAGTATTTTTGTTGCATTATTAAATTATGGGCACATTAGAGAGACGCAGAAATCCACCCATGATTGAATTATAGTATCAGCCTAAAATAGTTATAGATTTAACTTAAAGCCAATTTTAGCCATACGGGAGCGTTTCGTGAATTTCTCAGGAACTTGGGAAAACCTTACAAAGTTGTGGGAGAAGACTCGGTTACCACAAGAAGGGATATCTCTTGCATTAGGTGGTGGGGCGGTTCTAGGTGCTGCTCACATTGGAGTCCTAAAAGCCCTTGATGAAAACAGTATCAAAATATCTGCCATTTCTGGGACAAGCATTGGAGCCCTCATTGCATCGCTTTATGCTTTTGGCAAGAAACCTTCCCAAATTGAGGAGTTCATCGCTGAACTTGAATGGCTGGATGTGTCAGGCTTTACCCTCTCCAAATACGGAATTCTCAGCAATGAGGATCTAGGAAAATACGTTACAAAATATATCGGTGCAGTTGATTTCTCAGAAGCAGGCATTCCTCTTCACCTTATAGCTACAGACCTTTCTGAAGGCAAAAAGATTATTCTGAATACAGGCCGTGTTTCAGAGGCCATAATGGCGAGCACCTGCATTCCCGGAATTTTTGTTCCTGTTGAGATTGATGACCGGTTACTCGTTGATGGGGGCTTGGTAGAAAATGTCCCTGTGTCGCCACTACGTGACTCAGGGTGTAACTTTATCGTTGGTGTTGATCTCAACGCCGGCCGCCAATACCAGCGCCCAAAGGACATTATTGATGTCTTTGTCAACGCTATAGATATTGCGATAGATAATGTGACTCGCTCACAAACAACCGAAGCAGACCTCGTTATTGCACCAGAGCTTGGATCTTATAGCCGCAGGGATACCAGTCGCATTTCTGAACTGATCAATGAAGGTTATGAAGGTGCTTGCAAACTCATAGTTAAGTTAAAAAGTAGAGGAGTCTAGTTTCTGCGAATTTTAATTGATTGATACAGCTTGCAATGCCTAAGGCTTTGAGAAACAGTGGGCTCAGATTGGAAACCAGTCATCCTTTTACTATTTATCCTCTCGCTTTGTTTCTGGTTGTTCCTATTCGCAGAAGTGCGAGATTCTTATTGCCCCTGACAAATAAGAAAGGCCACCCGTTTCCAGGTGGCCAATTGACTTTATGGCCGCCTCAGAAATGGGGCGGTTTTTTTATTGTTATTATTCTATTGGCCTCTTGAAGTAAGCATAAGTTATGCTGTTATCGGCATCAACTTCATTGCACATGGATACCAGTTCCCATCCTTCGTTGCCGTATTCGGCCAGCTTCTTACTATGGCTAGAGTTTGGCAGCGTTGCAATCGCTCCATTGATCCTCGTAACCATGTACTCCCATTTTCTCATTACTCCCTCCTAGTTTTATATTGATGAGACAATGATATACAAATAAAGGCTTACAGAAAAGCACTATGTGGGAAAGCGTCTAAAAGGCAAACGAACAATCTGCACAGCGAATAAAAGTCCGACAGTCTGCTAGTCGTGAGTTTAGGTCAAGGATATTGGCTTGTTATTCATCCTCCTACATTGTTTCAGAATCTCCAGTTTGGCAAATTTACGAGTTTCTTACTACCCCTGATAAATAAAAACGGCCACCAGGGGACGATCCTTGGTGGCCATAGTTTTGTTTTCCTGAATACCTCCATCAATAATAAGTCGGTTTTCCTCTTAGAAGTCGTAACTTAAGCAGCAATAGCCTTTGGGCGATCAAACGAAATGACCAACTTCAGCATTAAGGCCCTAACTCTTTCTGTGACTACTTGCTATTTTCTACCATGTAACTGATGGCCGCTCGTATTTTGTCGTCTCCCAACCCTGTCTTCCCTCCTTGTGCTGGCATATTCCCCTTACCTTGAATTGCACTTTGAACAAGATGGTCCATACCCAGAGTTATCCGCGGGGCCCAAGCTTCCTTGTCTCTAAACTTTGGAGCTCCGGATAATCCGGTTCCATGGCAGGCTGCACATTTTTGCAAGTAGATTTCTTGACCCCGCATCATTTGACTATTCTGTACGGAAGGAGCTTTTGATGTTTGCTCACTCCGTTCATTGCATGCCAGAGTAATTAACACAAGAAGGCAGA
>JAOUDB010000453.1 GCA_029859485.1 Desulfuromonadales bacterium
TGCGGCGTAATGCTTTGACTAATACCTGCCTCAAGAGCGCGGCGCTTAATAATCTTCCAGAAGCCTTGACGTGTCAAGCCCTCACCAGAACGATTGAGAAAGAGAAAATGAGAGCCTTTTTGCTTCTCCAATCCCGGACGCCCATTCTGTAGATATTCCTGCAAAGCTGCAATCGCAGTCTCTCCCAGGGGAACGATTCTCTGTTTGCTACGCTTACCGAAGGCAGTAAGATAACCGACATCCATCTGCAGGTCACTCAATTTAAGGGAGACCAACTCTGAGACACGCAAACCGGTGGCATAGATGATCTCGAGCATGGCTCTGTCGCGCCAGGCAAGAGCAGAGTCCCCCTTGGGGCTGGACAGCAGGCTTTCTACATCCAACGGAGCTAAGGTGTGCGGCAAAGCGGTAAGGCTTTTTGGCGAAACCACCTGATCCGTAGGGTTATCTTTGGTTATTTTCTCGCGTACAAGGAACTTGTGAAAGGTTCGCAAGGCTGCCAGAGATCGCGCCCTGCTGCGGGGAGACAAACCCGCATTTTTCAGGTGACTGAGAAAACGCAGGACAATGGCTGCAGAGATATTTTCAAGAGCCACGATCTTCTGGCTTTCGAGGTAATCCAGGTAGCGCGCCAAATCCCGACCATAGGCATCGAGCGTGTTATTCGCCAGGCCGCGCTCCACTGCCAGATAGTTCAAGTAATGGTCGAGATAATGGTTCATAAAATCCTGGAGTAAGTTCTTTACCCGTCCAAGCTTTCGAGTAAGGCCTTGCGGACATCTTCACGTTTTGCTTCGTCACTGATTGTTTGTCCGAAGATATCTTTTACATAGAAAGTATCGGCAACCTGATCAACCTTGGTGGAAATTTTGGCAACATGGATATAGAGACCCAACTCGGCAAGAGTTCGGGTAATCCTGTAGAGAAGACCCACTTCATCATGAGCGAATATATCAATAACCGTGTGTTCTCTGGAAACATCTGTATCAAACTCAACCTTGTTCGGATAACGCGGCAGGTTTTGACCTGGAAGGAATCCGGCTTTCTGACGTTTCTTGACCAGGCCAGAGACTTTCACGCGACCTTCCAGAACAGAGGTCAAATCGGTCTGAACCTTCTCCCATTTGGCAGGGTCATCAATAATGCCACCAATCGGCTTGTTCACATGCAGGATATCGAGCGCGAAACCGTTACGGCGCGTATAAATCTGCGCACCGAGAATGTTAATGCCGTTGGCCGCCATAACCCCTGCAATCATGCTGAACAGACCGGGAACATCGAGGGTGGAGATCGTCACACTGGTATATTCTGCTTCCTCATCATGGGACACTTGCATGGCAACCGTATCGTTGCCCCGCGACAGCTCTAGAGCCAGGTGATCCTTGATTTCAAAGGAACGGTGGGTCAGCAGATAGCGGGTCCCCATAGAACGGAGCCTGTCCTTGATCTTCTTTTCACCGAAATCATCTTTGAGTGCCGCCAGGACTTTACGTTTACGATTGCGAACACGCTCAGAGCGAATATCACTCATAAAGTTGCCCCGTTCAAAGGTTTCGTAGGCCTTCTCGTAAAGATCCTGCAGCAGATGGCCTTTCCATTCAGACCAGACATCAGGGCCAACAGCCTTCAGGTCGGCAAAGGTCAACAGGAAAAGCATTTTCAGCGTCTCTGCCATCTCCATGGTATTGGCAAAGTCCTGAATCAGTCGGATATCATTCAGGTCTCGTCTTTGAGAGATGTGAGCCATGTCAAGATGGTGGCGAACCAGGAATTCAAGACGATGGCTGGCTTCTTTCGAAAGATTTAGACGGCGGGCGATCTTTGGGATCATGTCCGCGCCTTTGTTGGAATGGTCCTTCCCCTCCCCTTTACCTATATCGTGGAAGAGGACCGCCAGCACAATCAACTCTGGCTTGCCGATATCAGCGGCAACCTTGGTCAGTAATGGCTTCTTAGCAGCATAAAAACCGGACCAGAGCTTCTCTATCTCTTCGACTGCAAAGATCGAATGGATATCGACCGTGTAAACATGATAGGCGTCGTGCTGAACTTTACAGTAAATTCTTTTAAATTCAGGGATGTACTTATTCAAAAATGCCAGGTGATGCATATCACGCAAACTCTGGGCGACACCGGTCGGGCCACGCATGATTTCCAAAAACATCTCAGAAACGTCACGATTACGCCTGAAACTGTCATTGACCAGGGAGAGGTTCGCACGGATCTGACCCTTAACATCCATACTCAGAGCAAGACTGTTCTGTTTGGCCAACAAAAAGGCTTGCATGATTGCTTCCGGACGGTTTTCAAAGACCTTTTCACGAGCCGTCTTCAGCTCACCACGATAGCTGAAAAAATCCTCGCCGAGGCTGCGTCTGCCGAGATAACCGAACAAGCCCGTGGACGCATCTTTTTCTTTATACGCCTTAAAAATCAAGGAAGTCGCCAGGTGCTCTGTTCTGGTTGCGTGAGAGTAATAATCCTGCATGAACTGTTCAACCGACAGAGCTTTTTTGCTGTCTTTGTATCCAAGGAAAGCAGCGATCTGTTCCTGCTTGTCAAACTGGAGCTGGTCGGTTTTACGCTTCAACTGAAAATGCAGCTCATTGCGAATTCGCCAGAGATAATCGTACGCTGAATCGACCTCCTCCATCTCCTGATTCGAGATGACGCCCTTTTTTAAAAGGTCGCGCAAGCTCTTTGCCTTGAACTTGACGCGCATCATCCACACCGCCGTATGGAGATCTCTCAGCCCACCTTCCCCTTCTTTGATATTCGGTTCCAGCATATAGACAGTCGAACCATACTTGCTCAGTCGGGTTTTGTGCTCTTCAAATTTAGACTTTAGAAAACCCTGGCTGTTGCGGTTCAGAAGTGGCCCGAGCACCTGACGTTCGAACTCATGGTAAAGGACTTCGTCTCCGGCAAGAAAGCGCGTGTCGAGCATAGCGGTACGGATGGTAATATCAGTTTGAGCAAGGCTTAAGCAATCGGAGGCAGTACGAACGCTGTAACCGAC
>JAOUDB010000454.1 GCA_029859485.1 Desulfuromonadales bacterium
TCGGGGTTTCTTAGAGGTTTATTCACAAGGGTTATCCTTTTATTAAATCAACAGCGCAGGTATCTTTTTAACGCAAATACGCAAAGGTTTTGAGAAAAGATGCAAAGAGAATCTTTTCAAAGTCAAAACTTCAAACCATAAGTTTTTTTTAAAACCTTAAAAAATCTAGTTCAAAGTTATCACCTTGACGAACAGCTACCTCAGTAGAACAAATGCGTTTACCTTTGCGTCTTGTCTCTTTTTCTTTGCGCCTTTGCGTTAATCAACCAGCAAAGTTCAATCACACAGTTCGGTCACGAAACAGCAAACTGATCAACAACACAAAAGCCAATCCCACCAGCACCGAAATCTTCCCTGAGGTCGCCACTCCGGCGGCCGTTGCCGCAACCCCCCAGGACTGAACAAGTCCACCGCCGAGCAGCATACCAACAACGGCCAGACCGGCATCTGCGTCACCCTCACCGGCTTTGATTAACTGCCGGAACGGGCAGCCGCCGATCAGAACCGAGAGCCAACCGACCAACAACATCCCCAGAAAGCTCCAGAGATACTCAAGGTGCGCCCCCGGCTGACCGTACAGGCCGAAAGTAAAGCGGCCCATCATGATATTGGTGACAAAGGCACCGATCAGGAAAGCGAAGAAACCCCAGAGAAGTGGGCTGCGAGTGCCCATTAACAGGCCATCGCGAACGCTGCCGGTGACACAGAAGCGGCTGCGTTGAGCAAGAACTCCAAGCAGCAAACCGACCGCCAGAGACATGAACAGAGGAGCGTGCTGTGCAGCGCTGCCACGATCCGAGAAGAGCAGAAATGACGGCCGCGCCAGCAGAAAGATCAGTAACAGGATGAATCCTGCGGGAACCAGCAGTCCGGTCGCGCCACGCTCATTTTCAGCACGTCCCAGGTCGACGCCGCGGGCCAAACCCTGCAAACCGATCCAGACTCCTGCGATCAAACCAAACAATCCTGCCAGAGAAGAGATATCCCCCGCCATCAACCTGAGGAATAACTTGATAGGACAGCCGATAAAGACCGCGCTGCCGACGATCAGGAAAACACCCGAGACCAGTCTGGCCAAGGGTGCGCTGCCACCACGCGAGCGAAACTCGCGAAACAGGGATGCACAAAGAATCGAGCCGAGGACGAAACCGATCAACTCCGGACGCAGATACTGCATCCGTTCATTATCATGTAAACCTAGTGCACCGGAGGTGTTTTCAATGAAGCAGGAGACGCAAATGCCGCTGTTCTGGGGATTGCCCCAAAAGGAAAGCAGGGCACCAAAAACACCAAGGCCAGCACCTGCAGCCAGAACAACCCATAAATGTCGATCACGCAGAGAGAGACTCATTCACAGCCTCCGGCGAGACGGCTCTGCAGGTAGTAGCCGTCCTTCAAGACCTTTGCAAGAGTGAGATTATCCGGCTGAACACGCAGGCGGTCACGAATCAGCGGCAAGCCTTCCGAGACAGCTGATTCAATCAACGGCCTCTCGCTCAAAGGGCTGGCGGAATCGACATAATCAGCGTTACTTCTGACGGCTTTGGCCAGTTTGCTTACGGCACGATCAAACTGTCCCATACGCAGCAGGATATCCCCACTGAGCAGATCATTGTGGGCTTCACCAGGCAAGGTTCGACTTAACTCTTCCAACTTAAGCAAAGCATCCGGCAAAGAGCCATTATCACGTAACGTGATCACAGGAGAATAGTGCCGTTCAATAAAGGCCACTCGTGCCTGGTGCAGCATCTCGCGTTCAAACCTGCGATTGGCTGCCTGGGCATCCTGATTGTCATCACGTGGCCCAGCGCCTGCCATCAGTACAGCCGTGAAGATCAGCACACCCACCAGGGCGACGATCATCAGTTGGTCGAATCGATCACGCAGCATCATTTCAGAATTCCTGGTAAGGAGGCATATTAACGCGTCTCGCCATGTCCCGGATCAGATCGTAATCCTGGTCTAGTAACGTCTCGAAACCGTCCACCCACGCTGAATCAAGGACCTTGATCGTCTCGCCATCGATTTCGACCGTTGTTTCCGGGGTTAGTTCGACTAATACTTTGCGGAACTTCTCAGCCAACTCTGCGTCGACATCTTTCGATGCACCAAAAGTGCAGTAAGGAATAATCTCGCTCTGGGCCAGGATACGAAAATCATCGGCAGAGATACGTCCCTCGCGAGTCATAAGTTCAAGGTCAAGGGTTGGTGCAGCGGCAACATCATACTCACCGAAATAAACACCGTAGATGACCTTTTCATGCTTATAGGCACCGTGTGGGATCGCGTAGTAATCAAGCCCCACCTCAGGATCGAAGCCGGCTTGCAACATCAGGTCGTACTGTGCCAAATAACCGGTCGGAGCCAATTGCGGGCCAAACAGCATCCGCTTACCTTGCAGATCGGCCAAGGTTTTTATCGGGCTGTCTTTCTTGACGATGATGGATCCGGCGGTGCGGGAACCGAACTGACCACGCTTCTCTGTCGCGAGCAACTTCAGGTCATGATTCTCACGCATGATGATATAGAGAAGGCTATTGCCGTGAGTGAAGGCAAAGTCACCGGCAGCAAAACGCGACTCAAAATCCTGCGTGTCAACAGGAACCGCCTCGAAGGGCCGTCCCAACTGTTGCGACAGGTAGGCTGTTAACGGCCGGAAACGTTTCATGGTCTCCGCTTCGCTGTTGCAGTTCATATAGCCGATGCGGATCGGTGGCCCTTCCAGAGGTTGCTCGCAGCCAGTGAGAGCAATAACAAGGAAAAGCAATATAAGAATGAAACGTTTCATTGAATCTCCAATTAGCAGTGTTTCAAAATCAGCTATCGTTATCTTTAACGCAAAGGCGCGAAGATTAAAGGATAAGGGCGCAAAGAAAAACTTTTCTCAAAACGAAAGACATAAATTGAAAGCAGATAAAGACGAATCAAATCGGATGAAAGATATCAACGCACTGGCTATAACTTTATTTTGAGTTGTCTGCGTTCATCAGCTTTTATCTGCGTTCAACAAAATGC
>JAOUDB010000054.1 GCA_029859485.1 Desulfuromonadales bacterium
TCGCAAAGAGGCTAAGGGAACAATTCTTTCCTTGTGTCTTTTTTTTATCTCTGCCTCTTTGCAGTGAAATGCAGTCTCTTGGCAAAAAACAAAGGGCGCCCAAATGGACGCCCTTTGTCTGTTACATGATGATGTCAGGATCAGACTTTAGGGCCAGCCTGAGTGTAATCAAAGTCATCATTCTCAGACGTGTACTTTTTGAAGTTTTCGATAAACATTCCAGCAAGCTTGTTTGCAGTAGCATCGAAAGATTCCTTGTTTTCCCAAGCGTTCCTTGGGTTGAGCAGGTTCGTTTCGACACCGGGCAGCGTCTTGGGAATGCTGAGGCGGAACCAACGGGTTTCGTCAAACTCGACATTGTTGATACTGCCATCGAGAATAGAGTTGATACATGCGCGAGTTGCCTTGATGCTCATACGGCTACCGACGCCGTAACCACCGCCAACCCAACCGGTGTTGACCAGGTAGGCGTTGACATTGTGACCTTCCATCTTCTCACCGAGCAGCTTTGCGTAGGCTGTTGGATGCAGGGGCAAGAAAGCCTCACCAAAGCAGGCAGAGAAAGTCGCCTGAGGCTCAGTAACTCCGCGCTCGGTACCGGCAACCTTGGCTGTATAGCCAGAGAGAAAGTAGTACATCGCCTGCTCTTTGCTCAATTTCGAGACTGGAGGCAGAACACCAAATGCATCACAGGTAAGGAAGATGATGTTCTTTGGATGGCCACCCTTAAGACTCGGGTCATGGTTTTCGATATGGTCGATCGGATAGGAGACGCGGGTGTTCTCGGTTTTGGCATCGCTGTCGAAATCGATGACGCCATTATCATCGGCGATTACATTCTCCAGAAGCGCGTTACGCTGAATCGCTCTGTAAATCTCAGGCTCATTCTCTTCGCTCAGGTTGATCGTCTTGGCATAGCAACCACCTTCAAAGTTGAAAATGCCGTCATCATCCCAGCCGTGCTCATCATCACCGATCAGCTTGCGCTTGGGGTCAGTGGAGAGAGTGGTTTTACCGGTACCTGAGAGACCGAAGAAAAGCGCAACATCGCCGTCTTTACCTACGTTGGCCGAACAGTGCATGGAGAGGATCCCCTGCAACGGCAGCCAGTAGTTCATCATGGTGAAGATGCCTTTTTTCATCTCGCCGCCGTACCAGGTGCCGCCGATGATCGCAATATTCTTCTCGATGTTGAAGACCACGAAAACTTCGGAGTTGAGACCGTGCTTCTCCCAGTTCTTGTTGGTCAGGCTGCAGGCGTTGTAAACGGTAAACTGAGGAGCAAAAGCGCTGAGTTCATCTTCTGTCGGGCGGATGAACATGTTCTTGACGAAGTGCGACTGCCAGGCGAACTCGGTAACAAAACGGGCCGAGGTGCGAGTTTTTTCGTTGGCACCACAGAAACCGTCCGTCACAAAAAGGTCCTTGCCGTCGAGATGCTCGATGACTTCGCTGTAAAGCACGTCAAAAACTTCAGGGGCCATCGCCTGATTAATCTTGCCCCAGGCAATATTCTCAAAAGACGGCTTCTGATGAACAAAATACTTGTCCTTCGGTGAGCGGCCTGTGAATTTGCCTGTGTCGATCATCATGGTGCCATTCTCAGAAACAGTACCTTCTGCATTACTGCTTTCCAATGCGAACAGCTCGTCATAGCCGAGATTGTGACGAACTGTACCGACATTCTTCAGTCCGAGATCCTGGGCGGTAAGGTTTGACATGGTGAGGCTCCCCTTAATGTGCGTGAAAGAGTGACTCTTCCACTGATTTATTCCTGACTCATACGTTTAAAAAAGAAGAGGCCTGTCACTGAATCATTTCAGTACAAGCCAGACATTAGTGCTCTTTTCAGTCGCTGCGTTTACGACCACTGCGATTAACTCGAAGACGTCTTTGTCTGAAAATCAACGGGTTCATTATTGGCTGAATACCGACTGCAGAGGCTAGAGTTATGGCCTTGATCAAAAGGCCGCGACTGCGGCACTTTATCAAATTTAGTGAGAATAAAAAAGAGTTTTTTTGGCTAAAAAGAGAAGGTGTTCTATCTATGCTGTTTTACTTGGATTAATTCTACTATCTAGCAACCTGTCGGACAATCAATAGGCTGGCTGCAAATTCGTCAATGTGGTCCATATCTCAGACCCTTTTCGACCAATAGCTACGGCTGTTCCTCTCCAATGAGTCAAAATCTGGCCTCAAAGGTTAAAGGTTTCGCTTCAGCCCTGATTGTCAGACAGGCTGCTAGTGCGCTCGAACTTGCAGGTAAGCGACAATTTGCCAGAGCTGTTGTTCAGTTAAATGCATCCCCCAGGCGGGCATAACAGATCCTTGTGAACGAAACGGCTCGATTGATTTGCCGACTTCGATGCGCCAGTAAAGATAAGCAGGATCCATGCGTTGGTAGTGTGCATCGGTGAAATCAGGAGCGGGCGGCTCAAAGAAGGCCGCTCGACCGGAGCGCCCTTCTCCGGGCTTACCATGACAAGAAGCGCATTTAGCCATAAAGAGTGCTTTGCCACGACTCAACTGTATCTCATCCTTAAGGATGCCGTCGGGCATGGTACGAGCGGGGTAATCAACGATCTCTTCAGCACAGCCGCAGAGGGCAAAAACTATCAGCAGGACAAAGAAAAATAAGACGTGATTTTTTATTGTTCTCTCTCTCAACGCTTACTCCTGATCCTTTTCTTCGTACTGAACCCCCCAACCGCGGAGCTCTTCGAGTACTTTTTCAACCACAGGCTCAACCGTTTGCTCCACTGCTGCCGTTAACTCGGTACCCATTTCAATGCATTCGGGCTGGACGCCCCAGACAACCAGGTTGCGCGGAGCGTGGCCCTGGAATTCGGCGACAGCGAGCAAGTCCTGCAGCCCCATCTGATGGACTGAGAGCTTACTGGCAAACGCACGTGGGACCTCCTCGCCTTCGAGGCGGAAGATACCACCGGGCTCTGCTCGCATATCGAGGGCGTCAATAATCAGAAGGGAGTCAAGCTCTTCAAGCTCGGGCAGCAGATCAAGGCCCAGGGTGCCGCCGTCAATCAGCTTCACCTGACCCTGAAAATTGTAACGGGATGAAAGTGTAGTGACCACTTTCACCCCGAAACCGTCATCAGTCATGATCGTATTGCCCAGTCCAAGGACCAGGGTTGACATTAAAGATCCTCCGGTTCGATGTAACGATAGCCGCTAAAGATACCGCTCATAGTGCCGTTACGCATCTTGACATCCATCAGCCAGCCGCTGTAGATGTGGTTGATGATGAAGCCGGCCAGAAGCCACATGACTCCATGGTGCAAGAGTCGTAGCCACTGATTGCCCACCAGCACATTGATGCCGCCGAGCAAACCATTCCAGAAACCACCCGGTTCAAACTGCCCGTACATGGCGAAGCCTGAGATGATCTGAAAAATAAAGAGCGCGAAAATGCCAAGATAGGCCGTAGCCGCAACCGGGTTATGGCCAACTTCGTAGGTGATCTTCTTGCCGGTGAAGGTGTAGTAACGGAACATCTTGATAAAGTTGCGCCGTCCCTCGGCTGTTATCCAAGGGATAAACGCCTTCCAGGACGCGTGGTGGTTGCCGAGGAACATCCAGGCGATGCGCGCAGCCACCGACACCGTGAAGAGGTAGGCGAACGAGAAGTGCAAAAACCTCATCCAGCCCATGACGTACATCGAGGTCTCCGGGGCTGTTATGAACGGGCTGCCGATAAAGAAGCCGGTGATCGACAACATGATCACGGAGAGCACGTTGATCCAGTGGCAGATGCGAACCGGCAATTCCCATACGTAATAAATTTTCAGCATGGTGTGCGCCTCCTTCCTTTAGAGGGCTCGAACCTTGACAATCTCTGTTCCTTTGCCATCCATAACGTGTACGGCACAGGCCAAGCAGGGATCGAAAGAGTGAATGGTTCGCAAGATTTCCAACGGCTTCTCCGGATCGGCAATCGGAGTGCCGATTAGGGCCGACTCGTAGGGCCCCATCTGACCGGCAGCATCACGAGGGCCTGCGTTCCAGGTCGAGGGAACCACCGCCTGGTAATTGGCGATCTTCTGGTTCTCGATGCGGATAAAGTGACCGAGGGCGCCGCGAGGTGCTTCGTGGTAACCGAAGCCTTGTGCTTCCTTCGGCCAGGTCGCCGGATCCCACTTCTCCTTGTTGAACGTATCAAGGATGCCCCGGCCCATGTTGTCGGCCAGTTGATCAAGCCAGAGTTCGTTCTTCTGGGCGAGCAGCAGACAGTCGACGCCGCGAGCGGCGGTACGGCCGAGGGTTGAAAAGAGTGCAGAAGCCGGAGCGCCGAGGGTTTTCAGGACAAAGTTGACTGTGTCGACAACGTCCGTTACGCCAGATGCGTAAGCGACCAGGATGCGTGCCAGAGGGCCGACTTCCATCGGCTGATCCATGTAGCGAGGCGACTTGACCCAGGAGTACTTACCATCGGTGTCGAGGAAGTCATAAGGTGGTTTCGGGCCGGTGTAGTTGTGGCTGGTCTCACCCTTGTAGGGGTGCAACCCTTTATCGTCGCCCGAAGAGTAGTTGTACCAGGAGTGGGTGACATATTCAGTAATCTTCTTCTCATCCATCTCCATGACATTGGCGAGATCTTTACCCATGATAACACCACGGGGGAAGAAGAGGCTGCCGGTGCCGGGGCTGTTATCCATCGGGAAATCACCGAAGGACATATAGTTACCGACCCCACCGCCAATGCCGGCCCAATCGAGATAAGCTGGAGCAACGGCCAGGAGGTCGGGAATGTAGACCTGCTCAACAAAGGCACGGGCCTTATGCAGCAGTTTGCGGATGTGAGCGATCTTGTCCGCGTTGATGGCATTCTGGCTATCCGGATCGACTGGCATCGACATACCGCCGACCAGGAAGGTCTGCGGATGCGGGTTCTTGGAGCCGAGAATCGCGTGGATCTTGATGACATCCTTTTGCCACTCGAGTGCCTCGAGGTAATGAGCAACGGCCATCAGGTTCGCTTCGGGCGGCAGCTTGTAAGCGCTATGCCCCCAGTAAGCGTTCTGGAAAGGACCAAGGCGACCGGTGCCGGCAAAAGCTGCCAGCTTGTCCTTGACACCCTTAAAGTAGGTGGCACTCGATTTCGGCCAGTTGGAGATCGACTGAGCGAATTTGGCCGTAGCGGCCGGATCGGCAGCCAGGGCACTGGTGATATCGACCCAGTCGAGTGCATGCAGGTGATAGAAGTGAATCACGTGATCCTGCACATTCTGGATGCCCATGATCAGGTTACGGATCAGGCGGGCATTGTCGGGGATCTGAATGTTCAGGGCATCTTCCACGGCACGAATGCTGGCCATGGAGTGAACCGTGGTGCAGACACCACAGAAGCGCTGGGTGAAATGATGCGCATCGCGGGGATCGCGACCCTTGAGAATCGTCTCGATGCCACGGAAGGCCGTGGAAGAGCTCCAGGCGTCAACAATCTTGCCACCATCGATCTGCGCTTCGATGCGCAGGTGGCCCTCTATACGGGTAATCGGATCAACGGCAATTCTTTTAGCCATCGTTTAGTCCTCCTTTACGACCTTGTCTTCTTCCATAGCGTCGCCCTTGCGGAAGCAGCTCGCAACCCCATGGACACCGAAAGCCACTGCGGTGGCCGCCGCCAGACCGATACCAATCTTGTCGGCCGTATCCTCAATTCCAAAACCGGGGACCTTGGGCAGGCGCCGGTAGAAGGGACTCATGGTGTCCCAGAAACCAGGTTCAGAACAACCGATGCAGCCGTGACCCGCCATAACAGGCCAGGAGGTGCCTTCGTTGTAACGAACGGTCGGGCAATTGTGGAAACTTTCAGGACCTTTGCAACCCAACTTGTAGAGACAATGCCCCTGACGGTGCGCGGCATCACCGAAGGCTTCGGCATACTGGCCAGCATCGAAATGGCCGCGTCGCTCACAGTTGTCATGAATGCGCTTGCCATAGGCGAACTTCGGGCGACCGAGACGATCGACTGCCGGAAGCTTGCCAAAGGTCATAAAATGGACGATGGTCGCGGTCAGATTTGTTGCATTAACAGGGCAACCGGGTAGATTGATGATTGCCGCACCCGGCACCAGGCTGCTCACCGAAACGGCGTTGGTCGGGTTCGGAGCAGCGGCAGGAATGCCACCGAAAGAGGAACAGGAACCGACACAGATGGTGGCCGCGGCATTCTGTACCAGCTTTTTGCAATCGACCATGGCACTCTCGCCAGCGATAGTACAATAGGCGCCATCGGCTCCGGTAGGGATAGAGCCTTCAACGATTAAGATATACTGGCCCTTGTACTTCTCCATGGCTTGATGCTTGGCTTCTTCAGCCTGATGACCGGAGGCCGCCATCACGACATCCGCGTATTCGAGAGAAATCAGGTCGAGAATCAGCTCTCCAGCGGTTGGCTGGTTGCCACGCAGGAAAGCTTCCGAATCACCGGAGCAACTCTGGTATTCCACCCAGATAACAGGCGGTCGCTTGTCTTCAACGGCTTGAGCGACGGTAGGAATAAAGCTTACCGGCAAAGCCAGTGCAGCAGTGGTCGCCGTGCAGAACTTGATAAAGTCGCGACGATTGATCCCGCGAGCCTCCACGCGCTGGAGGAGCTCCTCGGGGATCGGAGAGGTGTTGACGTCCAAGTCAGTTTTCATTGTCCGACCTCCTTCACAGTTTTTTAATCAGACGGGCAAGTGTAACAATTTCAGTATATTAAAAAGATGGTTTGAGATGGTTTTGAGAAAAACACTTCGTCCTTGATAATATCTAGAACAGTGTTTTGTCAAGCAAAATCAGGGCCGACCAGTAACTCTTCATGCTTCCTCGAAAGCAAGGGTTAAATATACGTTATTAAATATATCTCACATATCGCAGAAAGCTAGAAAGGGTTTATTTTATTTTAAACCCCGGGTTACTAACTGGCTGGTATAATACAAAGGCTATCAGCAGGTCACTCGTCATTAAACCGGAGCGATGGGAAAAGTTGATGAACAAAGGCTATCGACTGCTCGAACACACTGCTGATATGGGTATAGAAGCCCGTGCAGAATCCTGCCCGAAAGTATTGGAGGAAATGGCCAGAGGGTTGACGATGGTTTTGTTTGGCGACAGCCCCGCTTCGGCGAGCATCGCGAAAAAGGTCCATCTGCGCGAGGACAATTCTGTGGAGCTTATGGTGGCATGGCTTAACGAGATCCTTTACTGGTGCGAACAGAACAACCTTGTTCTGGCGGCATCTCGGATCGATACTCTCGAAGAAGGCGAGTTGTGGGCGACACTCTCGGGTGAAACCTTTGACCAGAAACGTCATCATATTGAGCGACAGGTCAAAGCGATCACCTATTATCAGGCCTGCCTGGAAGAGACCTCTGGTGCTTGGCACGCCAGAGTTTACGTTGACCTCTAGGAAAGTTTATGGCGATCAAGGTTCAACAACTGGACTCATGCCGTTGGCGCATTCCCCGAGAAGGCGCCATGCGGACCGACGGCCTGGTTTTCGCCTCTCCGGCCATGATGCAGGATCTGCGTCGTGAGCAAGCCCTGGAGCAGGTCTGCAATGTCGCAACACTGCCCGGAATCGTCGGCCCTTCCATGGCCATGCCCGACATTCACTGGGGGTACGGTTTCCCGATCGGTGGAGTCGCGGCCTTTGATGCCGAGCAAGGGATCGTCTCTCCTGGCGGGGTCGGTTACGACATCAACTGCGGAGTACGCCTCTTGCGAAGCAACCTGAAAGCGGAGGAAATCCACCCCCATCTAGATCGTCTAGCTGATGCACTCTTCCGTAACATTCCAGCCGGAGTCGGTTCTCATCACAGCGACTTCAAACTCTCGATTGCAGAGGAGAGGTCCGTTCTCACCAAGGGTGCTGCCTGGGCGGTAGAGAAGGGTTTCGGCAACGATAACGAACTTGAGTATATTGAAAATCACGGCACGATCGCCGGGGCCGATTCGGAGAAAGTTTCAGAACGTGCTCTTGAGCGGGGGCGATCGCAACTCGGAACCCTGGGCAGCGGCAACCACTTTTTGGAAATCCAGCAAGTCGAAGCGATTTACGACGAAGATGCCGCGGCAGTCCTTGGTCTTTATCCTGGCCAGGTGACTGTCAGTATTCACACCGGCAGTCGAGGCCTCGGTTACCAGGTCTGTGATGACTATCTAAAGATCATGCTCAAAGCTGCACGCAAGTACGGTATTATTCTCCCTGATCGACAACTCTGTTGTGCTCCCTTGCAGAGCGATGAAGCGCGTGATTACATGGCGGCCATGGCCTGCGCAGCCAACTATGCCTTCGCCAATCGACAGATGATTACTTCCCATGTGCGAGAAACCTTCGAAGAGATCTTAGGTAAAGGTTCTGCTGATCTGCGCATGGCGACAATCTACGACGTCTGCCATAATATTGCCAAGTGGGAGACACACAGAATCAGCGGCCAGGAGCGCAAACTTTGTGTACACCGCAAAGGCGCAACACGGGCTTTCCCACCAGGCCACAAAGAGATTCCTGCCGTTTATCAGCCGATCGGGCAACCGGTTCTGATTCCGGGTGATATGGGCCGATATTCTTACGTCCTGACCGGTACTGCTGGTGCTTACGAAGAAACCTTTGGCTCCTCTTGTCATGGCGCAGGACGTGTTCTGTCTCGCCATGCGGCAAAAAAATCCGCCCGGGGCCGGGATATCATCGGCGACCTGGCAAAGCAGGGTATCCTGGTGCGAGCAGCGGGACGTGCGACCGTAGCAGAGGAGATGCCTGAGGCCTATAAGGATGTTGCAGATGTTGTCCAGGTGATTGAACGGGCGGGAATCGGCCGCATCGTGGCAAGACTGAAACCGATGGCAGTGGTTAAGGGCTAAGAACCGGAACGCGGCCCCGGCACGAGGTCCGCGGAAATCCAAACTAAAGGATGAAGACTATGAAGGTTTTTCTCACCGGCGGAACAGGATTTGTTGGCAGTGAAGTGTTGCGGCAGCTGGTATCGGCCGGCCATAGCGTGCGAGCCCTGGTGCGAGAGGGCTCTGAAGATAAATTGACGGTGACTGATGGGGTGGAGATCCACCCTGGCGATATTTCCGATGCTGCCAGCCTGGTCGGTGGACCGGAAGGTTGTGACGCGGTGATCCACCTGGTCGGCATTATTAGAGAGTTTCCGGGGCGTGGCGTCACCTTTAAAAAAATGCACGTCGTGGGCACCGAAAATGTGCTGGAGGCCGCTAAGGAACAAGGCGTCAGCCGTTACCTGCATATGAGCTCAAACGGCACCCGTGAAAGCAGCAATACAGGTTATCACCGTACCAAATGGCAAGCTGAGGAGCTTGTTCGTAACAGCAATCTTGAGTGGACGATTTTTCGCCCATCGTTGATCTTTGCCCAAGGGAGTGAGTTCGTCCATATGCTCTCTGAGGTCATCCGCAGACTCCCTGTTGTGCCGGTAATCGGTGACGGACAGTATCGCATGCAGCCGGTGGCCCTGAGAGAGGTGGCGTCCAGCTTCGTTAAGGCCTTGGAGATGCCGGAAACGATCGGCAAGACCTATCATCAGGGCGGCGGAGAAAGTTACAGTTACGATGAGATTCTTGACTTGACTTCGCAAGCCATGGGCAAGGGCCTCGCCACCAAACTTCACCAGCCGCTTTTTATGATCAAACCGTTGATCAAGGTGATGCAGAGCAGTGAGCATTTTCCTATTACCAGCGACCAACTCACCATGCTTATCGAAGGAAACGTTTGTGATCCGGAGGAATGGCAGGAGACTTTTGAGTTAAAAGCGACAAGTTACGCAGAAGGGATAGGTGACTGTTTTAAGGTTGGTTCCTGAGACACAACGTAGGGACATTTATGCCAGAAGAATAGCAGGACTTCTGCCACCTTTGACCTTACCTTTTGCCTGATGTAGAGTGCTGCAATTATTACATTATCGCCTTTGGAGGGTTTCTATGGATACAAAAGCAACAATTCCGGCAACAGAAAACCCAAGAAGATCCTTGCAGGCCGAGTTACGTGTCTATTATGGACCCTCGCAGGAAATGGTGCTTTATGGCTTTAGCGTGGATTTGAGTAGCGGCGGACTTTTCCTCAAAACGGAAACCAGTTTTTCCGTTAACGATAAAGTTTTACTCAGCTTCACATTGCCGGATGCAGATAAAGTGGTCAATTGCAGTGCAAAGGTCGCTTGGGTAAACGCGCAAGACGAACCAAAGAAACCTGAGCTTCCGCCTGGTGTCGGCCTCCAGTTTTTAGATCTTTCCACAGAATACCTGCTGTCCATTCAGAGTCTCTTAAAGCATGACGGGGTAAAGTCTATCAGTGAGCCGGAAAGTTAATCTCAGAAGGTTTTGGGGTTTTTAG
>JAOUDB010000455.1 GCA_029859485.1 Desulfuromonadales bacterium
CACATGCGTAAGCTTGTGGATGGAAGTACCCGCTGCTCAAGACGCCAGCGGGCGAGCAAAGCTTGGCCTTTATGATGCCATGGGCGTAAGCCCGTGGTAGTTCACTTCTGTTGTTTAGTTCTCTTGCCATTGTCTGGGGGACTTTTTTTTTTCGCCACCTTCTCATCACAGATCACCTTTGAACAAGTTCTTAAAGGTCATTCCCATCTCATTATGGAGAATATCGCCTCCTAAAGATGATGAACGTTAGGCCAGTTGTTATGGTTGTGACGGGCAAGGTCTTTGACGATATAGTGAGCGAGCGTGACGGTTTGAACATTTATTGCTCTCTGAGGAAGCCCTTTGCCATAAACGAACTCCGGTTGTTGGTCCATCCGGCGATTGTACAGAAACTGTCTACACTAGAGGCAAGAGTCTTCTAAAACGTACTGACTATTTCAGCAATCACTGTTTTTGTGTATTACGTGACCAGGAGGTTTGGGAGACATTAATGTCGAATAATTGGTGTTTACGCTGACCACCAGCATTAAGTTCTCGGCGCCCTTTTCTCTCCTCTGCAACGGAACAAAAACAACCCCACTCTCAAGAGGGGAAGGTGGCCCAGGGCAACGTCTCTGTGCCTTAAAATGGGGAGCAAGCAAAGCTTACAGCGTTTAGCTTGCTGCTAGCCCCAAACCATCCCGCCTAACCAGTAAAGCAACATTCCCACCAGCACCGTTCCGCCAAGGCTTCTCGTCTTCAAAGAAAAAAGCAAGGTTGGAATTGCGACCAAAAGCTCGAGTTTGCCGAAGGCAAAGCTGCGTGTTGCCGCATCGGCAAGGAGTGATGGTGCAATCAGCGCGCTTAAGATTGCGACAGGGATCAGGCTGAGCCAGTCTATCAGCCATTGAGGCATCTTTTTGTGGGCAAGGTAAAGCAATGGCAGGGCACGGGGCAGGTAAGTGGCCAGGCCCATGCCTCCGAAGAGGAGGAGGTAGTCGTTAAAAGTCATTGACTCCTCCTGTAGCGTTTCTTCAGAAGGTAGCCGATGGTCGCAGCGCTCATTGACGCGCCGACAATGTAGGAGTCCCCAGGGATAAGGAGATACCATAAAGTTGAAAGTCCGGCGGCCAGGATTCCGGTGATAACATAAATTCGCCCTTGCAGTTGGAAAACCAGCAGGCAGATAAACATACCAGTCAAGGCATAATCGACTCCCAAGGCTCCCTGCGGGACAAATTGTCCGATCAGGGCTCCACATATTGTTGCCATTATCCAGACGCTGTTCGCCATGTGATTGACGATTAATGCCTGCCAACGGCCCCAGTTGCCTTCTCTGAACTTCGTCAGGTTAACTGCGAAGCTTTCATCTGTTACGCCGTAGGAATAAAGAGCCAGAAATTTGCGGTTAACCCCCTGAAGGTAAACGGCCAGTGCTGAACTCATAAGAACATGACGCAGGTTAACAACAAAGGTGGTGAGTATGATAGCGGCAGTGGAGGAGCCAGCGGCGATCATGGCGACGCAAATAAATTGAGCGCTGCCTGCAAAAACCATGACTGACATCATCGCCACGGCCCACCATGGCAGACCAGCTTTTTGGGCGAGGACACCCAGGGCCAGACCAATAGGGAAGTACCCCAGGCAGATTGGCCAGGCGGCAACTGCGCCCTGGCGGAGGGTTTGTTGGTCTTTTAGGGAGGTTTCGTTCATGGACGGATAAATTGCTGCCACGAAGGGCACGAATGATGTGAAGTTAAGCTCTTTTCCTGAGCCCTTAAGGTCTCAGCCTTGTTGCTGAGAAGTCGCAGGCTATATGGAATGTCTCGATAATTCAAGTCACACGTCAGGCCTTTCCTGGGACTCGATTGTGTCCAAAAGGTTGTTGCCGCCATATTGAAAAATCCGTTCTCTGTGAACTTCGTCCTCTTCGTGGTTAAAGGATTAACACGGTAAAGAAATAAAAAAGGGCGCCCAAAAGCGCCCTTAGCTGTGAACTGTTAATGTTATTCTAAAGAACTTGACGCAAGAAAGCCTTGGTCCGTTCTTCCTGTGGGGCCGTAAAGAAATGCTCGGGAGTGCCTTCCTCGACCAGTTTCCCCTGATCCATAAAAAGCACGCGGTCGGCAACTTCGCGAGCAAAGCCCATCTCATGGGTAACCACGACCATGGTCATGCCTTCGCGGGCCAACTGTTTCATAACTTCCAGAACCTCACCAACCATTTCCGGGTCCAGGGCGCTGGTCGGTTCGTCAAAGAGCATGATCTTTGGATCCATGGCCAGGGCACGAGCGATGGCGACGCGTTGCTGCTGGCCACCGGAGAGGCGAATCGGGTATTCGTGCTCTTTCTCTGAGATGCCGACTTTCTTCAGTAGCATGCGACCCTTTTCCTCTGCTTCAGAGTCTTTCCGCTTACGAACCACCTGTTGGGCGAGGACGATGTTTTGCAGCACTGTCTTGTGCGGGAAGAGGTTAAATTGCTGGAAAACCATGCCGACTTCACGACGGACCCGGTTGAGATCAGTTTTTTTTGACGTCAGGTCAACGCCCTCAATCTCGATTTTCCCGGAGGTTGCGCTCTCAAGGCCATTCAGGCAACGCAGGTAGGTCGATTTCCCGGAGCCTGAAGGGCCGATGATAACGACAACTTCGCTGGGCTTGATATCAGCGGTAACGCCATCGACAGCGTGTACTGTCTGACCGCGACCGATAAATGTCTTTTTTAGATCAACTGTCTTAATCACTGACTGCGAGCCTCCTTTCCACCCAGGCGATCACCTGGGAAAGCACCGACGTCAGCATCAGGTAAAGGAAAGCGACGACGAACCAGATCTCGAAGGTGGCGAAGGTTGAGGTGATAACCTCGCGGCCGCTCTTGGTGAGATCCGTAATAGCGATAATCGAAACCAGGGATGAATCCTTGATCAGGCTGATAAACTGGCCGGCCAATGGGGGCAGGGTACGTTTAAAGGCCTGTGGCAGGATGATGTAGATCATCGCCTG
>JAOUDB010000456.1 GCA_029859485.1 Desulfuromonadales bacterium
GGATTGACTCTGGGGGCGTACAAAAGAGCTTCACAGTTGGGGATTGGGGAGAATTTAGAGCAAAGGCCACCTGTTACGCAACCCCTTATATGTTTACCGCGTCAATACATTGCCATACTATTCAGCATCTTGCCAATTATACTCCGTCAGAAGTTGAGGGCTAGAGAATGGATTTTTATAAATCTCCATGCATAGTTTAAGTGGTGCGAAGTTGTCAGATTTACGACATTCTTACTAACCCTGATAAATAAAAATGGCCACCCAGATTTGTTCAAGGTGACCATCGTTATTCGGATTGAAGGGCTTACTGAATAGCTCTATCAATAAGAAGCCGGTTTTCTTCTCATAAGTCGTGAGATTTAAGAAACCAGTCTTCCTAGTATTTAAAAGTAGGGAGCGCTATTGTTTTTTTGCCTCCAGTGCTGTTCCGCTCCGAAGTCATTTTATGTAGGAAATTATTGTACGTCAGTCTCAATCGAGGCGATGCAAGCCATGCTTTTTGGCCTGAACCTTAGCCATCTGGAATTCACTACGACTCAGCCTACGATCCAGGGGTTGGAATTCACTGGCCCGGTAACAAGGCCGGTATTGATCCATAAGATTGAGGTAGGTATTAGGGGAGATTTCCCGAGCAATGAACGCGAGGATCTGGTCGGTACCGGCTGAATTTTCAGGAAGCACCAAGTGGCGGATCAGCATCCCACGCTGGGCAATGCCTTGCTCATCCAAAACCAGTTCGTTCACTTGGCGGTGCATCTCTTTGACTGCCATCTGGTTGACCACGGGGTAGTTGCACACCCGCGTGTATTTCTGGGCGGTTGCCGAATCGGCGAACTTCATGTCCGGCATGTAGATATCGACCACTCCATCTAAGAGAGACAGAGCTTCTAAGCTGTCGTATCCTCCTGTGTTGTAGACAAGAGGCACTCGAAGACCCTGCTCAGCGGCAATAGCCAAAGCGGCAAGAATCTGGGCCACCACATGGCTGGGGGAAACACAATTGATGTTGTGGCAACCCAACTCCTGAAGATCCAGCATCATTGCAGCCAACTCTTCAGATGAAACTGCGCGGCCCTCATCCCTCTGACTGATCTCCCAGTTCTGGCAAAAGAGACAGCGGAGGTTGCACCTAGAAAAGAAGATGGTCCCGGAACCGAACCGTCCCACCAGCGGTCGTTCCTCTCCAAAGTGTGCCCCATGGCTGTAGACCACCGCTTGGCCTCCTGTACGGCAGACCGCTCCCTTGATGCTCTGTAACCGATTGACATGACACTGATTGGCGCACAGGTCACAGCGTTTAAGATGCGCATGTGCTAATCTTGCCCGTTTGGCCAATTCTCCGTTATGCAACAATCCCCGGTAACTAGGCTCAAAAGGTATCATAACCTTCTTTACACCCCCTGATTCGATTTTAGCCGAGGAAAAGGGAAAAGCCACCTGTTTCCAAGTGGCCATGGTTTTGAGGAGGACAGAGACTCTTAAATTTCTCTATCAATGAGGAGCCGGGTTCCTTCTTATATGTCGTGGTTTATAATAATTCGCTAGAAAAGCTTACTTCCTACTTTCGCATTGATGGCTGGGGATACAAACGTTGCTTCCCCACTTTCGGCTTTGGGATATTGAACCCCTAGAATTAACGCTTCAGAAACAACCGTTCCCATCTGCTTAGGCTCAAAATTCAATACTCCAAGAACAAGCTTGTCCTTTACCTCCTCAGGAGGATGTTGTGTGAAACGGCCATAGCTCACACGTGTTCCGTACTTACCAAAGTCCACAGTCATTTTGTAAGTTGGTTTATGTGTATTCGTCTCGAGATCAACCGTAACAACTCTACCGACCCTGATGTCGAGTTTATTAAACGAATCCTCGTATGAGACAATCGCCTTTGCTTCTTTTGACATTTACTTTCTCCTGGCCTGATTTTAAATACCTTTATCAATAATAGGCCGATTTTCTTCTCAGAAGTCGTGATATTTAAGAAATTTAGTAATGGCAGATAGTCATGGCGTCAAATCAACGATTTCTGCGCTCAGTAGATGCTTTTTCATATATTGAAGACCAGACTTCATTGCTGATACGTGATCGTACATAGTGCTCTGACCAATTGGGCCTTTAATCTTAGGTTTAAAAATAAAGTAGGTTTGTTCAGTGGGTGTAGTCTCAAGAAGATAATATTCATTTATCTTAGAGTGTCTTTGGATGTTTTCTATGGCAGCAGTAACATCTGAAATGTTCTCAAAAAATATACTTATAAAAATCCCATCGCTGGGTAGCCTGAAGACGAAGTAGAACTCCTGGCTTCCAGCTCTTCGTATCTCTATTTGTGGAAGACCTTTTGTCGTCATCAAACTACACTATTCCTTTGCTTTTATTGTTAGCAACAGCGCCATTGTATCAAAGGCGGTTCAAAAAACTCTCACGGCTCCCGCCCTACAAGAAATGGCCAGACGGAATTGAGCCAGGTGGCCGAGACAACCTTACCATCATGTCTCATTTATTGATTTCTTCAAAACCTGACTCGGTTTAAATGTAAGAACTCTTCTAGGAGCGATTTCTATGATCTCTCCTGTCTGGGGGTTGCGCCCATTTCTGGCGGCTTTTTCCTTCACCTCAAAATTGCCGAAACCAGCGATCTTGATGTTCTCCCCAGCTTCGAGTGTTGCCTTTACAACATCAAAGACTCGCTCCACGATCTCAGCTGATTCTTTCTTGGTAAAGGCGGTCATCAGAGTGATTTTTTCTATAAGATCTGCTTTAGTCATCATTCCCTCCTAAATAAGTACATAATTAAGACAGTTAAAATTGTAACCGGTCATTGTGCAAGATCAAGCTCGGGCTTTCTAATATTTTGCGTCAGAAGGTTTGCAGGGCTTAAATCCCTTGATCCCAGCCTCCGTCTCGCACCCTCCGCATTACAAGAAAAGAACACCAAGGAACGTACTCTGGTGGCCAATGTTTTATCTTCCTAAAATTTAAGA
>JAOUDB010000457.1 GCA_029859485.1 Desulfuromonadales bacterium
ACTACGTGATGACTGATAATGCCAAACAGAAACTGATTTTCGCTCTTGATGTCGATAACCTTGAAGATGCTCGCAGCTGGGTGGAGCAGTTACAAGGCCAGGTCGGTGTTTTTAAAATTGGCAAGCAGCTCTTTACCAAGTGCGGCCCCGAGGTGGTTAACCTGGTGCAAGATGGTGGTGCCGATGTGTTTCTCGACCTGAAGTATCACGACATTCCGAATACCGTGGCCATGGCCGGTCTCGAGGCTTTGCGGCTCGGTGTGAAGATGTTTAACGTCCATGCCTTGGGCGGTTTTGAAATGATGGCGAAGCTGGTGGCCGAGGTGGACAAGGTCTGCCCGCGTGGCAATCCTGATCGGCCGGTTCTACTTGCGGTCACAATATTGACTTCATCGAATGAAGACACCTTGCGCGGTGTCGGCATTGATCGCCCCATCGAGGTCATGGTGCCGAAGCTGGCCAAACTGGCTAAAGACGCCGGCATGGACGGCGTGGTTGCTTCACCGAAGGAAGTTGGTCTGATCCGTGAGGCCTGTGGCGAGGACTTTGCCATCGTGACCCCCGGGGTGCGGCCGACCTTCGCTTCCCAGGATGACCAGAAGCGGGTGACAACCCCTGGTGATGCTCTGCGTGCCGGTGCCGATTACCTGGTCATCGGTCGCCCGATTTCTGCCGCGAGTGATCCTGCGACAGCGGCGCAGATGATTCTTGATGAAATGCAAGCAGCTCTGGAAGGGTCGTGAAACAGTGAAAGTCGATTATCTTTATGGGATTCACCCGGTACGTGAGGGGCTGCGCGGACGTCGCCAGCCCCTCGAACTCTTTGTGGATGAAAAGCAGGGCGGTCAACGTGTTGAGGAGTTGGTTGAGCTGGCCCGTGAGCGCGGCATTCCGGTCCGCCAACGCCAACGCCAAGACCTGGAACGCCTGGCAGGGCAGTCCCATCATCAGGGTGCGGTCCTCTCCATGCAGCCTTTTCCCTACACGGAACTTGAGGACCTGCTCGAAAGCTGGCAGGCCTCCGGCGATTCCGGCTTCTTCCTGCTGCTCGATGGGATTACCGACCCTCACAACCTGGGTGCGATCCTGCGTAATGCCGACGCGGCAGGCTGCCAGGGTGTGGTTGTCACCAAGGATCGCAGTTGTGGAATTACCAACGTGGTTGATCGTGCCTCGGCCGGTGCGGTTGAACACCTGGCTGTCTGCCAGGTGACGAACCTTGCCCGTGCCATGCAACAGCTGCAAAAGGCTGGCTTCTGGATCTATGGGCTGGCAGCCGGTGAGGGCGCACAACCGCTCTTCAACACCAACCTCTCAGGCAACATTGCCCTGGTGGTCGGCAGTGAAGGGGACGGCCTGCGGCAACGGACTCGTGAAACCTGTGATGGGCTTCTGGAAATCCCGATGATCGGTGGTGTCTCTTCGCTAAACGCCTCTTCAGCGAGTGCGGTTGCCTTATTTGAAGTTGTACGGCAGAAAAAGGTCGATAAAGTTTGAAAATCTACTTTGGTTCTTAGTCATTATTGCCTGCAATGCTCGTAATTTGCGGTCTTTGGGGCAAGTTTTAAGGTTTGAAATGGTTTTTGATACATTGTGAAAGAATACGGTCGCTTTTTGCTCAGTTTAACGGCGTGGGGGACGCTTCAGGGACAACGTTGGTGTCAGCCAGCTTTGAACACATCTATACTTTCTCCCAGAACAATAAATTGACACGATAGCCCATTGGCTTTTTGCTTCACTGTGTATCATGAACGTAATGTCGAACGACAATACACTTGCTAAAGGCAGGAGTGCGTAATGGGAAAAATTCCCAGAGGTTCTGTTAAATCATTACTGTTCCTCATCGCCTTGACGGCCTTTTTGTCTGGTTGTGGAGTGCATCATTCACGGAATGATGACCCTGTAAATGACACGGTGCAGAAGGAGGCTCTTGCCGCTCAGCCTTTTGAGGATGAGTTTGACCTTGAAGATGAATTTGAAGACGCGGCCTCGGCAGAGATAATAGACCCTCTGAGCGGTTACAATCGGGTTATGACAAAGGTTAACGACAAGGTCTACTTCTGGTTGCTCAAGCCGACGGCCAGCGGCTATCGTGCTGTGGCACCCGAAGGTGCGCGGCTGGCAGTGGGGCGTTTTTTCCGTAATTTGCTGATGCCGGTGCGTTTTACCAACAACCTGTTACAACTTAAACCAAAGCAGGCAAGCATTGAACTGGCGCGCTTTGTTTTTAATTCGACGGTCGGAATACTAGGTTTTTTTGACCCGGCCGCAAAACACTGCGATTTGCAACCCTACCCGGAAGACTTTGGCCAAACCCTGGGTTATTATGGTGTTGGTAGTGGCTTTCACATCGTGCTGCCACTGCTGGGGCCTTCCAATCTGCGCGACACTATTGGCCTCATTCCTGACCATTTTCTTAACCCGATCATCTACGTCGAAGATTCTGAGGTGAGGTTGGCCTTGCGTGCCTACAAACAGGTGAACCAGACGTCCTTGCACATCGGTGAATACGAAAGTATGAAAAAAGATGCTGTCGATCTCTATCCTTTCCTCCGGGATAGTTACGAACAGCATAGAAATAAACAGATTGAGGAGTAGCCATGCGATACCTGTTCTCTCTCCTGCTTTGCCTGCTGTTGTCTGCCACGCCGTCACTGGCTGAAGACCCGGCAGAGGCGCGTGAACTGATTGAGAGCAAAATTGATGCTGTAATGATGCGCTTGCAGGACAAGTCTTTGGATAAAGCAGGAAGAGACGTACAGATCATTGCGCTTGTTGCCCCGATCTTTGATTATCCAACCATGGCCAAACTGAGCTTGGGCAAAAAACACTGGCCACAGCTTAATCCCGAGGAAAAGTCTGCCTTCTCTGATCTTTTCATTGATCGATTGCAAAAGTCATTCCTTGAAAAGTTGGATATTTATACTGATGAAAAGGTTCTTTATGGAGAGCCTCTCGTAGAGGGCAGAAAAGTCCA